>JACZRM010000026.1 GCA_022576105.1 Chloroflexota bacterium
AGCCCTACTCCAGTGTGATAATCGAGTTAAAGAAGCGATAGGCTAGCAGATGCTGCAACGTTTGTTCTTGCTGAGCATGAGCTTAAAAAGCAGATTCTCCCCCTTGCTAAGGCTGACCGGGGCAGGTATTGTATCTGAGCAGCCCTAGCACTATGTCTTTCTGAAGGAGTCCTTCGGCCCCGCTCAGGGTAAACTCCGCGACTGAAGAATCTTAGATTCTTCGCCTTCACTACGTTCCGTCTCAGAATAACATCGCTTTTTGCGCTAAAGACGTATAACACCTCATCAATTTACCTACCCCAGTGAGCCTTGCTAAGGGGGAGACTGAGAGGGGGTGGCGTGCCATCTCCCTTCGACTTTGATCGAAACAGGTCAACTTGCCCATGCCTAGGGGGAGGTATCTATTCCACCCGCGTTGACTTCCTTCTGGTGCAGTGCTACAGTCTGACCAAGAGTCAAATACCATAGTTCTGGCGGGAGCTTGGGTTAGCCAGGCTGAGAGGGTGGCCAAAAATCGCCGCCGACCGTCTGCACCTGATCCGGGTAATGCCGGCGCAGGGATGAGACGCTAGAAGTCTAACGCAACCGCCAGGAACACTATCTGGCGGTTTTTTGCGCCAGGGTAAATAAGGAGAAGTTGCCATGTCAGATGATCTGGTAATCGCCGGGAAAACATTCAAGTCTCGCCTGATTATCGGTACTGGCCGGTACCGCACCATGGAGGACATGGTGCAAGCCCTGGAATCTTCGGGCACTGCAATGGTAACCGTCGCCATCCGGCGGTTAGACCTGGACAATCCCAATGAAAAAACCATTCTGGACTACATTGATTGGGACCGTTTCAACATTTTGCCCAACACCGCCGGCTGCCAAACGGTGGACGAAGCCCTGTTTGTCGCCAAGCTCGGCCGGGAAGTCACCAAGACCGACTTTGTTAAGCTGGAGGTTATCCCGGACCCTAAATACCTTTTCCCCGACCCGGTAGGCACCCTAGAAGCCGCCGAAAAGCTGGTTAAGGACGGATTCAAGGTTTTGCCCTATATTCACGCTGACCCGGTGCTGGCCAAACGCTTGGAAGAGGTGGGATGCGTCACGGTGATGCCGCTAGGTTCAGCCATCGGCTCGGGACAGGGAATCCACACCGTTGAGGAAGTACGCATTATCATCGAACAGGCCAATGTTCCGGTTGTGGTAGACGCCGGGCTGGCCGTGCCTTCAGATGCCGCCAAGGCCCTGGAAATGGGCGCGGCGGCAGTGCTGGTCAACACCGCCATCGCCCAGGCGGAAGACCCGGGACTGATGGGGGAGGCCTTCAAGAACGGCGTTGAGGCCGGGCGCAAAGCCTACCTGGCCGGACGCATACCAACACGGGTCTCCGCCATTGCCAGCAGTCCCGCGTCCGATGTTCCCCAACCGGCAGCCGCTCGCAGTTAAGTCCCATGCGGCCAACCCTGCCGACGCCATGCCTGTGTCTGGTTACCGATCGAAGTCTGTGCGACGGAACTACCTTCCTGAAGCGTATCTCCGCTGCCGTGGCCGGGGGAGTTGACCTGGTCCAACTGCGGGAAAAGGATTTGCCTGGGGGCAAGCTCCTGAATCTGGCCAACCGTATCCGGGACATCATTGGCGGTTCGGCGTTGTTGGTGATTAACGAGCGAGTCGATGTGGCGGTTGCTGTTGGAGCCGATGCTGTACAACTGGGAGAAGTCGGCTTGCCAACCGCCGCTGCCAGGAAGATGCTGGGCGAAGATGTGCTAATTGGCCGATCAGTGCATTCCCTGGCCGGTGCGACCCAGGCTTCCGCTGCAGGAGCCGATTTTCTGCTGGTGGGTACTATGTTCGCCAGCCGTTCCCATCCGGTCGAAGAACCAGCCGGGCCGGGGCTGTTGCGAGGCATCGCATCGCAAAGCCAGCTGCCGTTGATCGGGATTGGCGGCATCGACGCCACCAACGCCGGCGAAGTCATGGACGCCGGGGCCCAGGGCGTGGCGGTGATCCGCAGCATTCTGGCATCTGACGACCCCAAGAGCGCCGCCCAGCAGATCAAACAGGCAATGCTGGCCAGCGCCGCGGCTACCCGGGCGACCTGCCAACCAAGCTGAAGGAGAGAGCAGCCCGCAGTGATTAACCTGACCGTAAATGGCAAGCCCCGCGAGGCCGCGGACAATACCAACCTGGAGGCCTACCTGACGACCTTCGACGTGAACCTGCGCTTTGTGGCGGTGGGTTTTAATGGTGAGGTTATCAAGAAGGAAGAATTTGCCGGTATCACCCTGAGCAATGGTGATACCCTGGAGATTGTCCGGCCGGTGGGCGGGGGCTAGACCTTGATGCCCGATTCGCCGGCGTTTGATCTGGAGACTCTGGCCCCGCTGCTCACCGACGTGGTGCGCGAGCACAAAGAGAAAGTGGTGGGCTGGATGCGCGACGAGCCCGGCTGCTGGGGATTTCTGGCCGGACAAGCAGTGTCCGCTTGCCGGCAGCACGCCGGTAGGTCTTTAGAAGAGGCGGAACGCAAGCTGGTCTGGGACCGATTGTGGTGGGTGCTGGAGAATATCAAGCGAGAAGTGATGAGTGGTTGATTGCAAGCCACAACAACCCAGGGAAAAAGGTAGGGGCGCACGGCCGTGCGCCCCGATCCATTTGCGCCATTTCACCAGTTGCCGCTACACCACCACGGCGCAGTGCACCGAGTTGATCGGAGGCAGGTAGTCGGCCAGCAACTCCCAATTGTTTCCCTCGTCCCGACTGTAGAAAATCTGTCCGGTGGTGGCGCCAAGGTATACTCCGCATGGGTCAAGACTGTCGGTGCCCATCCCTTCCCGCAGCACGTGCAGATAGGCGTTCTCTTGGGGGAGGCCCGCCGTCAGCGGCTGCCAGTCGCCGCCGCCGTTGCGACTGCGGTACACTCGAAACTTGGCGTCGGTGACGTAACGCTGGCCGCCCCCCACGTCATTCCCCAGCACCTGGTCTTCGGGAAGAACGTAGATGGTTTGCGGGTCTTGCGGGTGCAGCCCCAGCACGAACCCGAACCGGGAGGGCAGACCTTCAGTGATGTCCTGCCAGTCGCCGCCGCCGTTGTCACTCTTGAAGACGCCACAATGGTTCTGCTGGTAGAGCAATCCAGGTACAGCCTTGGGTGACAGCATCTTGTGGGGACACTGCCCCCACTCGGGAAGCGGATCGGGCAGAAAATCAGCCCGCACACCCTGGTTCATTGGACTCCAGGACTCACCGGCGTCGGTGGTGCCAAACACCCCCACCGACGATGCACCCACCCACATTCGAGCGTTGTCTTTCGGGTCTACCACGATGCTGTGCAGGCACAGGCCGCCCAGGCCAGGCTGCCACTGGTCGCGGGTTGGATGCTGGCTGAACGCTGGCACCTCATGCCAGGTGTCGCCGGAATCCTCCGACTTGAACAAGGCGGCGGGCTCTACACCGGCGTAAAGCACCTCCGGCTCAGAGTCCCGCCCAGGCTCAATATGCCAGAGGCGCTTCACGGTTGGCTCGGCATCACCGGAAAATCGGGGCTGCTCCGAGGCGGAGGTCCAGGTCTTTCCCAGGTCGTCGCTGTATTCCAGTTGCGGCCCCCGCTCCGATGATCATAGGTCAGGTGGAAAACATCGGCGCCCGGGTGGTACGGGCCGGACATTTCCCACTTCCGGCGGGAAGGGTCGCTGGAGAATATGAAGGAACCCTTTCTGGTGCCCACCAACAGCAATACATCTCCCCGGCGGGCGGATGAACCATCTGACATCAGGTGTCTCTCCTGCTAATAATGTTAAATCTGCGCATTTTGGACACCCGGTTACCCCCCCCCGAAAACGGCTTACACCCGAAAGTCTTAAAGAACGGCATCCTCTCACATCGAGGGGCTGAGAGGAGTAGGTATTGTATCTGAGTAATCCTAGAACTATGTCTTTCTGAGGGAGCCCTACGGCCCCGCCTGTCCCTTCGATGAACTCAGGGCAGGCTCTGAGCTTGTCGAAGTGGCTCAGGGTAAACTCCGCGACTGAAGAATCTTAGATTCTTCGCCTTCACTACGTTCCGTCTCAGAATAACATCGCTTTTTGCACTAAAGACGTATAACACCTCATCAATTTACCTACCCAAGTGACCCTTGCTAAGGGGGAGACAGAGAGGGGGTAAGTGGACGCCTCCCTACCCTGTGGCGTGAATTAACCACCACCAGACCTGGTATTCCACCAGTCATCCCAAGTAAAAGAGACATAAGCCGATGCTATACACCGCCAGCTTTTATGCCCCTGACGACTGGGTAGGCCAGTCATACCGGGTATCGCGACAGCACCCACGGGGCCGCCGCGTCCAGTGGGAGACGCTGCCTTTCCTTTACCCGGACCGGGACTTGCTGCGGGCGTATCGCAGTGGCGATGTGGACTTTGCCAGCCTCAGCGAACAATACTGCCAAGGCCTGAACCAAAAATGCGGCATCCTGACCGAGTTTCAACGGTGGTTAAGCGAGACGCCGAACCGGGGCGACTTTACCCTGCTCTGCTTTGAACGCTGCGGTGAGCCATGTCATCGGCAGGTGCTGGCCCAGTGGCTGCTGGAAAGGGTACCGGGGCTCCAGGCCGGCGAGTTGCGGTGAATGCTCACCACTCAGAGCGCGGCGGCCGGCCCATCAACTCAGCGATGGCTTCCCGGGGGGACAGGTTTTCAAACAGCACCCGCTGCGTGACCTGGGCGATGGGCATTTCCACATTCAGCTCGGCGGCCAGCTTCAGCGCGGCTCCGGTGGTGTTGACGCCCTCGGCCACATTGTCCATTGACGCCCGTATCTCCGGCCAGGTCCGCCCCTTGGCTAGCTGCTCGCCAACGTAACGGTTCCGGCTCAGGGGGCTGGCGCAGGTGGCAACAATGTCGCCCAAACCGGCCAACCCGGCAAAGGTTATCGCCTGCGCACCAGCGGCTACCCCCAGCCGGGTCATTTCGGCCAGGCCCCGGGTAATCAATGCGGCCTTGGCGTTATCCCCGGTTTCCATACCATCGGCGATCCCAGCGCCCAGAGCGATGATATTCTTCAAAGCCCCGCCCAACTCAACGCCCACCACATCATCGCTGGTATACACCCGAAACGAGGGTGTCATCAGAATTTTCTGAACTCTGGACACCATCTCGCGGTCAAGCCCGGCAATGACGGTGGAGGATGGTTTGCCCTGGGCGATCTCCTTGGCCAAGTTGGGGCCGGAAAGCACGCAAATCCCGGAATGAAGGGACGGAGCCAGCTCCTCCTCCATAATCTGAGCCATGCGTTTGCTGCTGGGTAGTTCCAGTCCCTTGGCAACGCTCAACACCGCCGCGCCGCTGGAGATGTGCGCCCGCACCAATTGCAGGTTCTCTCGAAAGCGATGGGATGGTACGGCCAGGACCACCAGGGTAGACGGAGCAACTGTACCGGCGGCATCGTTGGAAGCGCGCAAGGCATCGGGAAAGGGTATCGAGGGAAGGAAGCGGCGGTGTTCCCGGTGGGAGTTGAGGTCGTCGGCCTCGGCGGCAGTTCTGGTGAGAATGGTGACTGGAACACCCCCTCGGGCCATTACCAGACCTAGAGTGGTTCCCCAGGTGGTAGCGCCGACAATGGCTACCTTATTGTCCACACCAACGCTCTCCTGGCTGTCGCCGATTCAGATAAGGGTATCGGGCTTACATCCCCGCGCCGTCTGCCAAATGGACCATTGGACCTTCAGGCGATTTCGCTGGCGGGAACACCCAACCGTCGCTCGGTGCCTTGCCACAAACGCTGAATGTTGTCACGATGCTGCCAAACTATGATTGCGCCGCCAATGAACGCATACCAAGCGTAGGTGGTGGAGTACATCCCCAAGAGGCCCAAGGCCCACAGGGCGAACGACGATGTAATGGTGCCGGTAATCGAGCCCAGGGAAAGATACCGGCTGATCAGGGTGACGGGTAGGAACACCACCGCGCCAATGACTACCGGTATCGGCGCCATCACCAATAGCCCTCCCAGGCCGGTGGCGATGCCCCGCCCGCCGCGAAAGCCCAAAAACACCGGCCAGTTATGTCCGGCCAGCGCCAACAGACCAGCGAATACTTCACCGGTGGTCGTCGCCAGAATTTCTCGGGCCAGCAGCACCACCACAACTCCTTTGGCCAGGTCTAGCAACAAAACCGGCGCGGCGATGCGCCCGCCACCGGTACGCAAGACGTTGGTCATCCCGGTGCGGCCGCTGCCGTAGGCTCTAACGTCCACCTTGCGGAACCAATGGAGGAACAAGTATCCCCAGGGAATGGAGCCCACCAGGTACGCCAGGGGTAGAACCACCGCGTACTGGTAGACTGGGGCAGGCTGGCCCATGGTCACCAATGCCGCCACCACCGCCGCCAGCAATAGGGGCAGAGCAATCAGAGAAAACAGGGTGGGATTCCGGGTAGGATTCCAAGTTGGGATTGACGAAAGTTTCATCCTAACCTAAAAATTAATCTCAAATGGGTACGATTAAAATTAAATGTATCTCTAATCTTGTTTTCCAGGTACCTTCTGTAGGAAAAGTGTAACAGCTTGGGTTCATTCACCGTAAATACAAATGTGGGTGGATTTACGTCAACCTGACGTAATCTAGTTATGCGCAATCGCTGCCCCCGGTGCTTCTTTACCATTGGAGGTTGGTGGTCCACGACTGCCTCTGCCAGTAGATACTGCAATTGGCGGGTGGGCACCCACTTCATGCGCTCGGCCCACAGGTCCAATGCGGTCTTCATCAAGCCGTCGATGCCGTGACCGTGCAGAGCGGATATGAAGCACATTGGCGTGTACGCCATGAAATGCAAACAGTCTTCTACCTGGTCGACCGCCCGCCGCTTGGCCTGGTGGTCCCGGTCCTCAATCAGGTCCCATTTGTTGACCACCACAATCAGACCCCGGCACATATCCCATGCTAGACCGGCGATGTGAGCATCCTGGGCAGTAGCCAGGTCCGTGGCGTCGGTGACCAGCAATGTGATGTCGCTGCGGTCAACGGCGTTCACCGCCCGAAGCACGCTGTACTTCTCGATTCCCCGCTCGACCTTGCCCGGCCTTCTGATTCCGGCGGTATCGATGGCGGTTATTTCGTGGCCATCATAGATGAAATCGGTGTCCAGCGCATCCCGGGTGGTGCCGGCCACCTCGCTGACGATGGAACGCTCCTGGCCCAGCAGGGTATTCAGCAGCAAGGACTTGCCCACATTGGTGCGCCCAACGATGGACAATTTCAGCCTGGTTGGAGTCCCAGATTCCGGTTCTTCCCCATTCAAATCTTCCGGGACATACTGGGCTGGCAGCTTGGACAGCACCAACTGCATCAGGTCATAGATGCCATGATTGTGGTAGGCGCTGATCAAGATGGTATCGGGCATGCCCAGCTGGAAGAACTCAGAGGCGCCGAACTCCCGATTGTCGTTGTCCACCTTGTTCACCACCAGGACCACCGGCTTGCTGCTGCGGCGCAACCGCTGGGCGATGGTCTGGTCGGCCGGAGTCAGGCCTTCAATCGCATCGGTCAGGAAGAGGATCAAGTCGGCATCGCTCATGGCCATGTCGGCCTGCTCCTGGACCATCTCCCGAATGTGTCCCTCCGGGTTGGATTCCAGGCCCCCGGTATCCACCAGAATGAACTTGGTGCCCTCCCAGGCGGTCTCCGAAATCAGCCGGTCCCGGGTGGTGCCGGGCACGTCAGAGACTATGGCGTGCCGACGGGACAAAATGCGATTGAACAAAGAAGACTTGCCCACGTTGGGCCGCCCGATGATGGCGACGACGGGTGTACGGAATGACGTCCGGGTCGTTGAATTGGGCGTGGGTTCAATGCCAACCACGTTGATGGCTGGGTCGGCTGAGTCCGGGGAAATCTGGCTGACCATTATTGCACCTGATTATTGCATCAGCGGGTGAAACCTAATTCCCGCTAAAAATAAACTCCAACAAAGCCTTCTGCCCATGCAGGCGATTGTGGGCCTGCCGGTAGACCACCGACTGAGGGTGTTCCAGCATGCCCGCCGCCACTTCTTCGCCGTAGTGGGCGGGCATGTCGTGCATGAAACACGCATCTGGCCTGGCCTGGGCAAGCAATTCCGCATCGACTGTATAACCCCTGAAGGCTTCCAATCGGGTGCCCGACTCAGGTTCGTTGCCCATGCTGGTCCAGACATCGGTGTACACTACGTCGGCGCCACGGACCGCTTCCACCGGGTCGGTGACGGAGAGCACGGTTGTTTCTGCATTCAACGCCAGATCTCTGGCTGTTTTAATGGCCACACTGTCCAAATTATACCCGGTCGGTGAGGCTATGGCGAAATTCATGCCCACCGGAGGCAGGCCCAAGCACAAACTGCGGGCAACGTTGTTGCCATCGCCAATGTAGGCCAGCGTCAGACCTTTCAATTCTCCTTTGCTTTCGGTGATGGTGAGCAAGTCGGATATAATCTGACAGGGGTGCTCAACATCGGAGAGTGCATTGATCACCGGAACGGTGGCGTAGCGGGCCAGTTCCTCGACATGCTGGTGGGAAAATACCCGGGCGATTATGCAGTCGACGTATCCAGACAGGACGCGGGCCACGTCGGATACTGCCTCCCGGCCCCCCAAGCCAACTTCTTGAGGGCTAAGGTATAAGGAATACCCGCCCAACTCTGCTATGCCCACCTGGAAGCTGACCCGAGTACGCAGAGAAGGCTTCTCAAAGAGCAGGGCAAACTTCTTCCCCTGCAGGGGTTTGCCCACATCCTGAGATTTCATCAGCACGGCCCTAGAGACGATCTGGAGAGTCTCCTCGGCAGTGAGGTCGGTTATGGAGATAAGGTCTCTTTTGCTAGACATAATTGCAGTTCCCTGAAGCCA
Source organism: Chloroflexota bacterium (assembly GCA_022576105.1). The sequence goes on from JACZRM010000026.1 coordinate 8,864, forward strand.
GAATCATATACGAAATCTAGGGGCCGTACAAGCTAAGGGTCAAATCCGGCGGTGTTCCAGTCAAGATTAGACGGTCGCCTGGTTGCAGAGTCCGGCCCATGTGGCTGGCTGGGCGCACACTCAGGTGCGCCCCTACATTGGTGTTTGACTTCGGCCTACGAGGCCAGCGTTGGAGATTGGCTGGTTGAGTAGCGAAGCGTATCGAAACCACGGTGCAACCGTTCCACTCACCTTACCGGCAGCCCAGGATTTGACGCTTGAGTAGCCGTTAAGCGAAGAGAGGCCCGGCGCAACATAGCGCGCCGGGCCTAAAGAATCGTCGGGGGTAGAACGGTCTTACAGATTGAACTGGGGATCCAGGTAATTGTGATCCTTGACGTAGATCTGCAACCTTCCCCGGTTGGTATCCGCGACAATCAAACGGTTGTTATCCCGGTCAAAGTAGCAGCCGTGGGGCATGCGGAATTTGCGCTGCTGTTCGACCTGGTCAGTCACCTGGTTCCGGCGTTTCATCATGTCCGGGTTGGAGTCGAGGCCAATTTGACCCCACTTGGAAACTTCGACAGCGTCACCATACAGGTAGGTCAGCGGCCGCGCCTCGTTGTCGTAGATGACGATCCGCTCGTTCATCCAGTCCACCACGTAAACGTCGCCTTCGTTGTCGACACACACGCCGGTGGGGTGGTTCAACGAACCGGCGCCGGTGCCGCCGTGACCGAAGGTCAGCAAGTGCTGGCCACCGGGAGTGAACTTTTGCACCCGGTCATTGCCCCAGTCGGTAACGTACAAGTTACCTTCGGGGTCCAGGGTGATACCGTAGGGCATTTCCAATTCGCCCTCGCCGTCGCCTTTGACGCCAAATCCGCTGATGAACTTGCCATCTTTGCTGAATTTCTGGATCCGGCTGTTGAAGGAATTGACGACCCAAAGGTTGTCATCGGCGTCGAAGCAGATCCCGGCGGCACCGTTGAGTTGCCCTTCAGCGTCGCCCTTCTCGCCCCAAGTGTTCAGGTACTCACCGTCTTTATCAAAGACGGTGATCGCGCTCTTCCATTCGTCAGAGCCGTAGACGTTCTCATCCTGGTCCAGGGCGATTCCGGTGAGCCAGGTAAATATTTGCGTGTTTTCGTTGCCGCCGTAGACCGGGCCCGTCCGGCCAAACTCGTTGATAAACTCCTGGTCCAAGGTGCACTTGCTGATGCGGCTGGCGGGATTCTGTTCACCACCGCGATTGGCAACGTACAGCACACCTTCTTTGGTTGAGACTACGCCCACCGGCTGGCTGAATCCCATACCGGCCTGAGCTTGGCGACCGATATTGTGGCTATACAGCCAGGCTCGCCCGGCAACTATCGTATTGAGGGCCATATCTTAATCCTCCTGGACGAATTTTCTAAAGCAAGTTGTCTTTCAGATTGCAACTAATCCCGTTAGCAGCACGGTGACCCCGTTGAATTGCACTGCCAGCGAGTAAAGGTTCAGGCCGGGAAACCACCCTGGTGGGAAGTTTACCCGGCCCTGAAGGTTCATTCCTTCCGGTGATCCCTCATCACATCTGAGGGCCAGGCCTTGAGTCTTGGCTACTTCAAGAGAGCCATTTTCTCGAAGCTGCCGTTGACGATGGGCTTGGCGTCCAGGCCCAGCCAGTCTTCTACAATGGTCGAGTAATCACTGCGGAAGTCCCAGTTGGGGACCAGGTCGCCCTGCTCCAGGTCTTCGGGCTTGGCCGACGGGTACTCACCGTAGAGGCCACCATTGACACTGTTGCCAATCAAGAAGGTGACGCCGGCTGCGCCGTGATCGGTACCGGAGCCGTTGTCATGGACCCGGCGGCCGAACTCGGAGAACAGATACATGATGACGTTGTCGCCAGCATCGTGTTCCTTCATGTCCTCGAAGAAAGCGGCTATGCTTTCTGAAACGTCCTTCCACAGTACCGGGTGACCGGCCATCTCACCAGCGTGGGTGTCGAAGCTGGCGTGCGCGGTGTAGAAGATGCGGGTTCCCAGGTCGGCAAAGTAGACCTGGGCGATATCGCGGAGGTGCGTGGCGATGGGCGAGTTGGGATACTCGACGCTCGAACTGTACTTCTCTGGAGCTATCTTGACGATGTCGGCGCCGACCATGGCGTCGGTGCCGGTGGAGCGCAGGTAGTCGGTGACAAAGCTGCCGCCGACGGTGGGTGAATACATGCGGGAGAAGAGGTCCAGGGCCTTGGCCCGCTGGCCGCTGTCCCCGATACCGGTCAACAGACCGTAGGTACCCAGATCGGCGATTGAAGCGACCGGAACGCCCGGTACGGCCATTGCACGAGGCAGTCCATGACCGAAATTGATGGCGGTCAGCACGTTTTCTTTCTTCGGGTCCAACTCGCGGGCAATGCGGCCGATCCAACCTTCGGTGCCGACTTTGTCCGGCTCGCAGGTATGCCAGATGTCCATGGAGCGGAAGTGGGACCTGGGGGAGTTGGTGTAACCAACACCATTGACGATGGCTACCTTGCCCTGGTCAAACATTTCCTTGATGGGGCCCATGGTGGGCATCAGACCGTACTCATCGTTGATCTTGATGATGTCTTCCTGCTCATACTTCACGTTGGGACGATTGTCGTAGTAGAGGGGGTCGGTGTAAGGGATGATGGTGTTGAAATAGTCGTTGCCGCCGGTAAGCTGCAGTACCACCACCACCGGGTCTTTCTTGGTAGAAGTCATGGTTTTCTCCTTTAACTTGAGATTTGGCGCTTAACCGAACTGGTACTCAGTAGTGGCACCGACCAGAGCCATGGTCTCGCCAATACGGGTAGCCGCGGCTTCTTCGTTGCTCCAGTCCAGGTTTCCATCGGACTGGGCGTTCTCCAATAGCTGCTGGTGGGTCTCGGCACTCAACTCCAGGAAGCCCATGTGCTCCAAGGAGGCATCCAAAAGCTGCTCCGGAGTGGTAACGCCGTCGGCCTTCATCAGACCGATGATGGTTTGCATGCCGGGCAGGCTGGTGTTGGCCACGCGGTCGGCCACGAAGTTGACTCGCGCCAGGAGGGAACCGCTGTTAATCCACTCGGTGCCGGTCTGCCAACCCTCCACGCTGGGCGGGTCCAGGATGGCCTGGCCCATGTAGGTGGGCTCTTTACCAATCTGCAATACCCCCGGATCCGGATTGTCATACAGTCCGACCATCTTCAAGGTGCCTGCCACGACCTCGGCCGGGCTCTTGATCTTGGTGTAGCGAGCGTCTTTGAAGACCTCGCAGTTGACTACGATCCGCAGAACGGTCTTCATGTCGTACTCGG
>JACZRM010000260.1 GCA_022576105.1 Chloroflexota bacterium
TGACCCAATTGGGCGTGGAGCTGGATGACCGGGGCAATGTGAAAATAGACAAAGACCGCATGACCAATATCCCGAGCATCTTCGCCGGCGGGGACATGGCTCGCGGCCAGTCGCTGGTGGTTTGGGCCATCGCCGAGGGCCGGGAAGCCGCCCGCTCGATGGACCTTTACCTGATGGGACAGACTCAACTTCCCCGGTCGCTGCCGGCTAAATAGGCTTACTCTCTACCGGCTATTTACTCACCTCCATCCCAACCTTCCCCCTCGATGGGCTCAGAGGGGTATGTATTGTAGCCGAACACCTCAAACACCATGTCATTCTGAGGGAGCCGAGCGACCGAAGAATCTAAGATTCCTCGCCTTCACTAGGTTCCAGCTCGGAAATACAGCCCGGCGCTACCAAAAACTGTAGTGTATTAAGCCCTATTAGGGAAAGACATACCGGTCCTTCGAGACCCATTAGGATTCGGCGAAAAACCGCAGAATGGCAGTCTGGTCATCGTGACGGTATCGTCCTCCCATCTGCTCGGGAACCACTCCATGCTCCAGCCGGTTTGCTACCAGGCTCATAATCCGGCTGGCAGCTTCGTCGGGAGATGCGCCGTCCCGCACTGCCTGCACCAACTCGGCGGTGGGAAGATTATCGCTAATACCATCGGTGGCCAGCAGCAGACGATCGCCTGCCGCCACGGTGATCTCAACACTACTCACTCCCAACGTTTCCGAGGAACCCAGCACCTTGGTGGCCCCAGGACGCAGCAAGCCGCCAATACGCCCGGCCAGCTGCTTGAAGGAGTCTTTTTGAATGTAATAGAAGGGGCTGTCCCCGGCATGGATGACGTGCACTGTCCCATCCAGCATTAAGGATACCGTGATGGTGGTCAGCAGAAATCGCCCGCCACCAACCTGGAAAAACTCCGCGTTTTGATCCTCCAGCACCGCTATCAGATCTTCAGTCGAGGCGATGGATGCGGTCTGAAGGGCCTCCGCCACCCCCTGGCTGGCTTCGCCGCCGCCGTGGCCGGTCACCCCATCCAGAACCACGTCTAAGAAGTTTCCCCCACCCAAATCCCTGACCAGGAAGGTATCTTCGCCGTGGGCGGAATTGTCCTGTAAAGTAGCGTAGGTGCTTGCCAGCATGCTCGTGTTCCTTCGCCCGTAATATATAGGTTTAGCCTAAAAAACCAGTAAGAGGCGCCATACTGGACCCGGCGTCTCAGGCGGCGGCGCTAAGTTGCTGGAGCTCCACTTCGGCATCGAAATCATACTTTTTCCAGGGGGCGGCCCGCAGCAATTCGAGAGCCTCCAACCAAGCCTGCCTGGCCTGGGGCAGATTGGGCAGGGCTTGATGCCGGATTCTAACTTCCTCTAAATAGGCCATCAGGTCGCGGCGGAAGCCGGAAAACTCTCCATAATCCCGCTGCTTCACCCTGGCAATCAATTCCTGCATCGCCTGGGCCGCCGGATCGGTTCTGGCGTTCAGCCGCCCGGACATCTCCCCCAGCTCCTGCTCCAAGGTTATCACCGGGCGCAACCCGTAGGGTTCCCGGTAACCGTTGGCCTGGTCCGGCGGGTCCTGGGGTGTGGTATAAAACTTGAGCATTTCCAGGTAGAAATCGTGGATGTCCCGCTGGCGCCTGCTCCTCGAGTCCGGCGTTTCGTCAACGGCAACCTGATCGCCAGAATCGATAACGGTTATGCCTCCGGTGGCCGGCTGGTAAAAAACATTCTGGGGGCTCAGGTCCAGCAAGACCCGGCCCGACAGGTAAAACTGCTCTTCCAAATCCAGAAGCTGCCGCTGCACCGGCCAGCTGTCCTCGCCCGAAGGCTGGTTTTGAGGCTGGACCAGGGGGAAAAGCGCGAACAGGTTCTGCCCCAGCCCTATGGGCACCCGGAGGATTCGGGCTCGAACATCCCCCACCAGCGGTATCCCCGGGGCTCTGGCAAAAACCATGACCCGGTATTCTTGAGACACCTCATCGCCGTAGAAGGCAGCATGACATGCTCGCTCGGTGTAACCAAGCAGAGGAGAAAGCTGGGGCACCCGGTCGGCCAGATCCTCGTAAGCCTGCAAAGTCCGGTCGGTGCGACCTTCGATGGGACCATGCATTTGCCTGGTGATGGCCTGGGGAACCGGACGCTTCAGCACCACCTGCTGCCCCGACTCCCGGTCCACGGCAGTCCGCACTTCATAGTCGGCGCCGGTGCCCAGCAAGCCGATAATTTCATACCGGTCCAGCGTTACTAGCTGCATCAACTCCTGGTCAGTCCCAGCTACCGAAAGGCTTCAACCCAGACTTCCAAATCTAGCCTCGTAAATCCAGTAGAGTATAGCATCAAACGGGAGAGCGGCGAGCGGAGACCCAGCGGGGGCCTGGTCTTTTGATTGCCGGCGCGAGGGCCGCAATGCCGCAGCAATCTGATTGGGACTAGCGAAATCGGCCAGTGCTCAGTCCAATCCAGCTAGCCTGGGGACAGCTACGCTCTGACGGTTAAGTTGACGTTGGCGCGACAGTTATGCCAAACTGCCTCGACTACATCACCGCAAAGGTGACCCAGCTTTTATGAACCGCTTGTACCAAAATATCCTGGAGCTGGTCGGCCGGACGCCGATTCTTCCCTTAAATCGGGTGGTGCCCGATGGCTCCGCCACGGTCCTGGTCAAGCTGGAGAACTACAATCCCAGCGGCAGTGTCAAGGACCGGGTCGCGCTGGCGCTGGTGGAAGAGGCCGAAAACCAAGGCCGGATAACCCCGGGGGGCCATCTGGTCTACGCGACCAGCGGCAACAGCGGAGTAGCCCTGGCGATGGTGGCCGCGGCCAAGGGTTACCGCCTCACGATATTCATGCCAAGCAACGCTCCGCTGAACCACCGGAGGCTGCTGCAACGGTACGGCGTAGACGTTCAGCTAACCTCACCCAGTGGTGGGATGAACAGAGCAATGCAGTCTGCTGAATCTTTAGCCGACTCCGGGGCCGACTCCGGCGATAAGGCGTTGTTGCTGGACTTTTTTCGGAATCCCGAAGCCATAGAGGTTCACTATTCCCACACCGCGGCCGAGATACTAGAAGCCGTGGGCGGCGCAGTGGATGGTGTTGTCTC
>JACZRM010000261.1 GCA_022576105.1 Chloroflexota bacterium
CACCTGCGGAGAAACAGCGTCCAGGCTGGGTTCGGCGCCTTTCATACCCATCACCACCACCACCACGGTGGTAGCCATTGCAATGCTGACTACGTTGGCCGAGTTGCGCACCAATTGGGTCAAGGACGCCACCACTCCATAGCTGGAAGATTCCACCCCAGCGTAAATCGAACTGTTGTTGGGAGAGTTGAACAACCCTATTCCAGTGCTCTGGAGCATCAACATCGCGACGATTAGGATCACCGGGGAATTTGCGGCCAGGCTGCTGGCCAGAATAAAAGAGGCCGTTGCCGATAAGGTCAGGCCGGCGATCGTAAATGCCCGCCAGCCGAATTTATCCGAGAGGCCTCCGGTCACCGGGCCGACCACGATCATGCAAACGGCGGAGGGAATTACCAGCAGTCCCACCTCGCCGGGAGTTAGACCCAACAGTCTTTGTAAATAAAAGGGGACCATGAACCTGGTGGCCGAGGTGCCAAAGAATGAGAGCCAGCCCGCCGCCACGCCCATTGCCACCAATTTGCGCTTGAACAACCGGAGCTCCAACATGGGGGAAGCGACCCGCAATTCCCACCAGATAAAGGCCGCCGCCAACGCCACCGAGGTAATCCCTCCAACGGTCACCAGGTAGGAGGTCCAGCCCAACCGATGGGCGTTGCTCATTACCAGCAAGAATAGCAGCAGCGCCGATCCAGACAAGGCCGCTCCCAACCAGTCGAAGCGTTGCGACTCATCTTGCGGAGGACTGGAAGCAGTGGCTCCCCGCTCCAATATCAGCATCGACGCGATGATGGTGAATATTCCGATCGGGATGTTAACCCAGAAGACCCATCGCCAGCCCAGGACGTCGACCAGCAGCCCGCCCAGTGCCGGGCCGATGATGGCCCCGACGCCCACCACGCTCATGTTCAGGCCCAGCGCCTTACCCCGTTCTTTGGCCGGAAAAGCCGTGATTATCATGGCCATGGCGATGCCCTGAATCATGGCCGACCCAATGCCCTGAAATATTCGGGCAATGATCAACATGGTTATGTCCACGGCAAATCCCGCAAAGGCCGCGGCAATCATGTAAATGACCATTCCCACCACGTAAACCCGTTTGCGCCCAACGATGTCGGACAGCTTCCCCATGGGAAGTAGTAGGACGCTAATGGTCAGGGCGTAACCGACAACTACCCACTGCACCGTGGGCAGGTCGCTGTTGAAGTGGGTCTCTATCCCGGGGAGAGCTATCTGGACGCTGCCATGGTCAACTACGCTGAAGAAGATTCCGACGGCTATGGTGCCGAACACCCACCATTTGTATTTGGGGCTTTGGATTATCGCCTGCAGCAATGAGTAGTCCTGGTACTGTAATCCGAACAGATCAAGGGGTTACCGGGCGTGGGCCTTCCCTCTGCGGGTGAAAGACTCGAATCTGAGCGCCCTCACGTCCAATAATATATTATAGTGATCGGCAAGATCATGTGTGGACTTGGAGCATTGATTCTGGAATTTAAGTAATCGACAGGAGCATTATGACCAGCAACAGCGACAACCACCCCACCCAGCACATCGGCGGCACCATTATGGTGGTGATGATGGACGTAGAGCCGGAACACGAGGCAGAGTTCAACCGCTGGTACGACGAGGAGCACCTGGTAGAGCGTCTGGAAATCCCGGGCTACGTCAGCGCCCGACGGTTCAAGTTGGAGGAAGGACGCGGCGGCGTGCTGAAGTACCTGTGTATCTGGGAGATGGACGACAGCAGTCCATTAGAAAGCGAAGAGTACCAGGCCCAGCGGCTGCGCCCCAGCGAGCTGCGCGACCGGGTGAACACCTACATCACGCAGCGGTCGCGGGGCGTTTACAAGCAGATCTACCCGCTGGAGGGCGCGTACGAAGACCATTCCGGGTTCCACCCGGAGCGGGAAAAGGTGTAGGGCGACTTCCCGCACCATTCCTTCAACGTGCTCAGGACGAACAGGCGGTTTAGTTTGGGTGGACCGCTCAAGGTTCGACAAGCACGTCCTGAGCCGGCTGAACCCGAACCAGCGGGTCAAGTTACGGGATTTCATAGTTGCCAAAGTTCCTAAAACGCCGGGGAAATGACCAGCGACACCAAATTCCGGTCCTGTGAGGCTTTCGTAAATGCCCGTTGAACGTTGGGTGATCCCCATCCTGGACTCAGAGCAAGTGAAAATGGGAATGTTCCATTTCTACAACGACTCCCGTGATTTGGTAATGGTCAACAGTGCCAACATTATGTGGATTAAACGGGACCTGGACAACCACAACGCGAATCTTGACCAGTTTGTCCATTCCATGCAGAATCAACTTTCTGTATTTGCCCGGGATGTCCTTAACGGAGACGCCTTGACTCTAGGGTACCTGGGCGCTGCTATGGGAGTAGGGTCGCTGGTGGCCACCTTCACGGTAGCTTCCCTGGGCAACTTCCGATCCCGGGGCATGTTGAATATGAGCTCCATCATCCTGGTGACGGTAACGTTGTTCGTTTTCGGGCTTTCCTCTCGGTTGGCCCTATCGCTGGTCATCATCGGTGTCTTGGGTTTCTTCAACACAAGCTCCCGACTCGCAAACAACGCCCTGGTGCATTCGCGGGTGCCCGACGCGTTACGCGGAAGGGTCACTAGCATCTACGCCATGGACCACGGCTTCCAGCCCGTGGGGAGCCTGTCGCTCGGTTTGTTGGCCAGCTCAGAGGTCTTGGGACCGCAAAGAACTGTGGCTATCGCTGGCCTGGTTGCGATAGCGGTGACCGTCTTCATCGGGCTTCGTTTCTGGCGTTTGTGGCGCTTGAACTAACATTCTTTCATCCGCGTTACGCGACAAAGATCTAGCTCAGGTTGGCGACCAAATAAACGACCGGTTATTGCTTGTATCTCCTAAGGCACAACGTTGTAGAACTCATCCCTCAAACCCACCAGGTACTGGGCGATAAACAACGCGTCGGCGATGTTGATGTCGCCACCTGCCCGGGCGTCGCCACACATCAGGTCATGAGTCACCAGGTTCTGTGCGGTCACGTGCTTGTGGGGGTACCCGGTTCCCTTCTCCGATCGTACTATTTTTCTACACAGTACCGGGACA
>JACZRM010000027.1 GCA_022576105.1 Chloroflexota bacterium
CTGGGAAAGAGTTACCAGCCCCCCGATACCGCTGCCGACGATGACTCCAATGCGGAAAGGGTCTAATGACTCGATCTTGAGCCCGGCGTGCTGGCAGGCTTCCTGGGCGGCAACCACGGCAAATTGCGCAAAGCGGTCCATGCGGCGGGCGTCTTTCCGGTCCAGGTAATTTTCCGGCTCGAAACCGTCAACTTCGGCGGCGAATCTGGTTTCGAATCCCTCAGTATCGAAGGCTTTGATGAAATCTATTCCGGAGTGTCCCTGGATCAGTTCGGCCCAAGTAGTTGGGGCATCCAATCCCAACGGACTGACTGCCCCGATACCAGTAATTACTACGTTCCGAGTTTCATTCATCTTGAATCGCTCACACCCTCAACACCACTTTATTCCTGCACGGGAGTCGGTTGCCGCGACTCTACCGCTACTTTATTCAGCATTTCAGATAGTTCGTTAATTCGTTTTGAAACATTAATCGCCAGGTCTTTCTTACCGGCGGTCAGGGGGTCGGACAGGCTGCGCAGCGACTCGGTGAGTTCGTTGACTCTGGTGCTGATGCCGTCGGCGAATTCCCGACGAGAGTTGGCCAGAGGCTGGGATACCGAACGCAATGTCTCAGCGAGTTCATCGATCTGCTGGGAGAAATTCTCCCCAATTTCCTTGCCGGCTACTGAAACGGAATCGGACCAACTCTTCAGGGTCTCACTGGCTTCACCGATGCGGGCATTAACCGAGTCGCCCAGGTCCTTTCCGGTGGCGGCAACGCGCAGGCGGTAGGAACGCAACATGCGGAAGATGCGCCCGTAAAGTTTATCGATGGAAGTTAACTTGGCCGAGTAACGGTCGAACAAATCCCGGCTTTCCTGCATCGTCCACCTTTCATCGTAGTGAACCAACTGGCGGCCGGTGTACAGGTGATAGGGCCGCATTTCTCCTTCCGGTAGGAGTTCACCAGCCTCGTTCAACGGCTGCAGGTCAACCCAGTTGGAGGTGGCCGGCAGCGGTGTTAGCCAGTTGGCGGTCTGGTACTTGCTGTACTGGGTGATCCAATCAGCCATTTGCATGATGGTCTCTTCAGTGTCGTAGGGCAGACCGATGATGGTCATTGCCACCACGGAAAAGTCCATTCCGTTCAGCGTGGTCAGGTTGCGTTCCATCTGGCCCGGATCCTGCCGCTTGTTGACCGCCTTCAGGCTCTCTGCGTTGTTGGACTCAATACCCAGGTAGAGCATCCGAATGTTGACGTCGAACATCGCTTGAGCCAACTCAGGGTCGTCGCCAATTTCGGCCCTAGCCTGGCAAATTAGATACATATTTTCGGTATGTCCGCGCCAATTCTTCAGCCTTTCCAATCGCTCATTGCGAAACTTGACGGCCCGCAGCGGCGGGGGATGAAGGTCATCGGAGATAAACACGTTAAAATTGCCGTTGCGTGAGGTGTGAATCAACCCATCTTCAGCCATTTGCTGCAACTGTTGCAGGCGTTTGATCTCAATGCCCCGATCAATCAGGCGATACCCCAAGAACTGCTGGATAACCTGGCAATAGGTGCATTTCTCGGTGCAGCCGCGCAACGTTTCCAGTACTCCGCCGGGCATGGGGTGGTCCGGGGTAAGGCCCTTGATGGAACGGAAGTCGGGCAGTTCCACAAACCCCGGGTCCACCAGTCCAGTGCGCTTGGTCTGCACCAGATGTCCGTCCCGGATGTAGCTGATGCCGGGTATCTTCTCAAGATAAGAATCAAGCAAGGGTGAATCTTTGTAGTCCACCAGAACATCACATAACTGCCCGATGATGTCCTCACCCTCTCGATTGACGATCACGTCGAAGCCGCCCAACGCTATGGCCTCTTCTTGAAGCGGGCTCATTTGCGGGCCGCCGCCAATGCTAATCAGGTTGGGATGGAATTCTTTGGCCTGCCGCGCCAGTTGGTAGCCCCGGGGAGCCTCGTTGATCAGCGCAGTCACCAGGAGAAGGTCCACGCCGTCCAGGTCTTTATCCGGGTCCATCAGGCCGCACCGGTCTTCAAACCAGATCTCGCGCTCATACATGTGTGGGCCTTCCCACTGGGCCAGGGCGCCGGATAGGAATAACATACCCTGCCTGGGAATGGCTATATATTCAAAGTTACCACCGGCAGAAGCCGGCTGTATCAGCACGACTCGCTTGATTTTTGATGTCGTCATTATTGTTTCCCTCGCGACTTACCAACAGCAATTGGCAGATTGCTTCCCCCCGATTAGCACGCAGTATTATACATTAATTTCTTAACGCAAAGATACATAACCCTCCGCTCACTTCGACCAGAACGCAACCAGTGAAAACGGCAGCGGTTTTGCCTTTGGTCAGCCGCCGAACGGCCCGGTTGGACCGGAAAGTCTTTGGCTCTTGTACCGACCGAATTACCCTATGACAATCATGTTAGTTTTGTTCCAGGTATTGGCGAATCATCAGGGCGGCGGTGGCCCCTTCGCCGGTAGCCGACGCCACCTGCTTGGTGCTGCCGTCGCGGACGTCGCCAGCGGCAAAAACACCCTTCATGCTGGTCACCAATGAGTTATCGGTGGTGATGAATCCCCCTCGGTCCAAGTCTACTGTGCCCGAAAGGAATCCGGTATTGGGTTGGAGGCCAATGAACATGAACACACCGTCGGTTGGCAATTCTTCGATCTGCTCGGACTGGAGGTCCTTGACGACCACCGCAGAGAGCCGCCCGTTGCCTTTGAATTCTTCTACGGTGCTATGCAGGCGTACCTCTATTTCTGGATGCTCAGCAACCTTGTCCTGTAGTATTTGACTGGCGCCCAGGCGATCACCTCGTTCCAGGAGGACGATTTTCTTGACGAATCGGGTTAAGAATAGACTCTCTTGCAGGCCGCTGTTTCCGCCACCGATTACAACCACTTCTTTGTCCCGGTAAAATGGGCCGTCGCAGGTGGCGCAGAAATGGATACCGGCGCCGATGAAATCATCTTCCCCGGGAGCGTGCAGCCTGCGATAGGTGGTGCCCAGACTGAGCAATAGAGCCGAGGCGCAATACTCGTCGCCCGACGCTGTTTTGATGTATCGGTACTGGCCATTAGACCCAACTTCAGTGATGTCCTGGGCCTGAAGAATTTCCACGCCGAAATTAACGGCTTGCGCTTTCATGCGATCGGTCAGTTCTGCGCCGCCGATCGGCTCTGGGAAACCCGGATAGTTCTCGATGGCTTCAGTGGTGCCTGCCTGGCCGCCCACCGCCGATCGGTCGACCAGCAGGGTTTCGATGCCTTCCCGCGCTGCGTAGAGTGCGGCGGTCAGCCCGGCTGGGCCAGCGCCGACGATGATCAAGTCATAAAATTCGCGCTCGGCTCTGGTCTGCAGACCGAGCTTGTCGGCCAGCTCGGCATTGGTGGGCTCAACCAGAATCGAACCATCTGGGAATAATATCGTCGGGATAATCTGCTTGTTGTTGTTTTGCTGCTTTACATATTCTTGAGCCTCGACATCTTGTTCAATGTCAATGAACTGATAGGCAACCCGGTGCTCGCCCAAAAACGCCCTTGAGCGTTTGCAATCGGGACACCAGTGGGCACCGTAAAGTCTGATTTCGGACTGGGGTTGGGTTTGGGTCATCTAACGCCTCCTGAATCGTGCGCTGGTTTATTGCGATTTACGCAACCGTTTAGATGTATCCCATCCGTGTCGGGTGTACCCTCAGGAGTTTGGGCGGCGACGGGCTACCGAAAATGGGGGATGATTTCGCCGGCAATCGTCTCAATGTGCCGGGCGCGGTCTTCTCTGGGACAGGCTACGCTGAAAATGATGTGGCGGGCGCCGGCGTCAATGTACTCCTGGAGGCGTTCAACACACTGCTCCGGCGTACCCAGCAGGCAATAATTCTTGACGACGTTGATAAAGTCTCCACTATACAGATAGCGGCCACCCAAGGCCTCGGCTGCTGCTTCCGCCGCCTCGGCTACGGTTGGGTAGATGGCAATGTAGGGAAAGAAGGCCCACTGGAAATCCTCCAGTCCCCGGCCTTCATCAGCAGCAAATCTGGTAATTTTAGCCACGCTGTCCCGGTACCGGTCTGGACTATAAAAGTAGGGCAGCCATCCATCGCCGTACCGCACCGCCCGGCGCATGGCGGCGTCGCGCCTACCGGCCACCCAAACCGGAGGGTGAGGCTGTTGAGTCGGCCCAGGGTTGATGCTGGCGTCCTGCAGTTGAAAGTGGCGGCCTTGGTAGTTGACTGATTCTCCCGTCCAGAGCTGGCGCAGGACATCCAGGCATTCATTGGTGCGGCGGCCCCGCTGTTTGACGTCCAATCCAGCCGCCTCAAACTCTACTGGAAATTCTCCGCCCACGCCTACGCCCAGCGTAAGCCTTCCGCCGGAGGCGATGTCCAGGGTCGTGGCCTGCTTGGCCAGAACCAGGGGGTGGTAGAAAGGCGCCAACAGAATCGATGACAATATGCGAATCTTTTCGGTGGCTCCGGCGGCCACCCCCAAGAGGGGCAGCACCGCCTGAGTCGGCCCGGGAGGACTGCCTCGCATAAAATGCTCACCGGCGGCAATGTACTCAAAACCCAGGTCCTCCAGCCAGCGGGCTTCAGCAACAATCTCAGCAGCGCCGAGAACCGTGGTGGAGCCAAAATGTAAATCGGATGGAGTCATTTTCGAGCAACCCTCAGAGTCTCTGACAAAATTACTAACTGCTCATCTAAATTTATAGGAGTGAGCAATCTAAAATCCCCCAGCCCCCTTGCAAAGATGGCAATCGACTTTCCCCCTTTCGTAAAGGGCGGCTGAATGGGATTTCCTTGCTCCTCAGGGCAACTTGAGTTTCAATTTGTCAGGTGTTCTTATCGCCGGCTTAATCTTAGTGAGAAATACCTGCTCTAGGCGACCGGCGCTGGGCCATTGTCTGGCCATTGTCTGGATGGAAATCAATATTAACAGTTGCGCTCCAGGGTATCCACTGATAATGCCGCCAGGTTTTTGTTACACTACTATCAAGCTATTGGCAAGCCATTGGCAAGGGTTGGACCCTGAAGAATCTGCCTAGCAAGTGTAGCCAGCCAGCGGGAGCAATAAAAAACTAGATGGTGGTTTTGGTAACTGGTTCCACCGGGTTCTTGGGCCGTCGGGTAGTGCATGAACTGTTGACTCATAGCCACCAGGTACGTTGCCTGGTGCATACTCCGGGTCATGAGCGCATTTTTGCGCCCCGTTCCGTCGACGTTCAGTATGGCAGCGTTTCCGATCCCGACGCTCTGGCCAGTGCCTGCCAGGGTGTCGAGTCTGTGATCCATCTGGTAGCGATCATCCAGCAGCGAAAAGGTGCGACCTTCGATTCAGTCAATCGACAGGGCACCGCCAATGTGGTTGCCGCCGCCAAAGATGCGGGCGGTGTCAAGGAATTTGTCCAGATTAGCGCAATCGGAGCCAGCGGCAATCGCAGTTATCCGTATTTGCACAGCAAATGGGAAGGGGAGCAGGAGGTCATCAAAAGTGGTCTTCCCTACACCATATTAAGGTCATCCCTCATGTTTGGTGAGGGTGACGAGTTCACCAATTCGCTGGCCGCCCTGGTGCGGGTTTCCCCCCTGGTGCCCGTAATCGGCACTGGCCGTAACCGGTTGCAGCCAATCGACGTGAATGACGTGGCCAGGTGTATCGTGCTGGCCCTGGACCGGGACGACCTAAAAGGCAGGACCATTGAGATCGGCGGGCCGGAACAACTTAGTTACAATGAAATAGTGGGTCTGCTGACCCGAACCCTGGGTCGGCCTCGCATCAGGTTTCATGTTCATCCCTGGCTGGTATGGCCCAATGTGGCGCTGATGCAACGATTTTTACCCAAGCCGCCGATCAATACTGAAGAGCTCCGAATGCTGTCGATTCGCAATGTGGCTGAACTGGAAACAGTGGAAGAGGTTTTTGGATTTGCTCCTCGTACAATTGCGGGCAACATCGACTACGTGAAAAAGATCAGTTTCTCCGACGCCCTCAAGACTATGTTGGGCTTCATGCCCGCCAGTATCAGAGATCATTAGCGGCGTGAGATCGAGTTGAACTACCAAGAATCCATTGATCGACTGCTCTCCCTGGTGGACCACGAACGTATACAGCCGGTACTGCCCCGGCAGAAACGTATCTACGACCTTGGCCGGATGGAATTGCTGCTGGAGCGTCTGGGTAGTCCCCAACTGGCCACTCCCACAATTCACATCGCCGGCACCAAGGGTAAGGGCAGCACCGCTGCAATGTGCGATGCAGCTTTGCGCGCCGCAGGATTCCGCACCGGATTCTATTCCTCTCCCCATCTGCATAATTTCCGGGAGCGCATTCGCCTGAATTCTCAACCTCTTGAGGAGGGGAAATTCGCCCAGCTGGTCGCGGACCTGTGGCCCCATCAAGCCTGGCTGAGTGATAATAGCGACTTGGGGCCGGTGTCACTGTTTGAGTTTATGACGGCAATGGCTTTTCAGTGTTTCAAGAACGAACAGGCCGAATTCCAGACCATTGAAGTGGGGTTGGGAGGCCGGTTGGATGCCACCAATGTGCTGGCGCCCCAGGTCTGTGTGATTACCTCAATCAGCCTGGACCACACCGCTATTTTGGGCGACACGCTGGAGCAAATTGCCGGAGAGAAGGCCGGGATTATCCAGCCTGGAGTCACCGTTGTTGTTGCCCCACAGACCCCGGAGGCAATGTCGTCAATATTGTCGGTGTGCCGGCAGAGAAAGGCCAATCCCGTACTGGTGGGTGAGGATATTACCTGGACGCCAATGGGTCGAGACACCCGCGCTCAGTGGTTTACGGTAAAGGGGCGCTGCGCTGACTATGAAATCAACCTCCCGTTGCTGGGCAGCTACCAAATGGAGAACGCAGCCACCGCAATTGGGGCATTGGAAGTCCTGCAAGCGCAGGGGAACTTGATCCCGGTTGAGACCATAATTCGGGGTTTCGGCCTGGTAGAATGGCCCTGCCGAATGGAAGCGCTGTCCAGGTCACCGTTGGTGGTAGCCGATGGAGCGCACAATGCCTATTCTATGGATTCACTGTTGCAGTCCCTGCCCCAATATTTCGACTATGCCCGGATGGTGGTTATCGTCGGGTTTTCCCGGGACAAAAATGTCAACGAGATGGTAAAGCTTTTGTCCCGAGACAAGCCGGCGGTGGTGGTCACCCGTTCCCGGCATCCCAGGTCGGTTCCCCCCAAGGAGTTGGCTAAATTGTTTAAAGCGCAGGGATTGTCTGAAGTCGTAGAAGCAACTTCAGTGAAAGAAGCGTTAGACTGGGCTAAGGAACTGGCCGGGCCAGGTGGTTTGGTGCTGGGCGCTGGTTCGTTGTTTGTGGCGGCGGAGGTTCGAGAGGCGTTGTTGGGTATTGAGCCCGAGATCTATCCGGATTTGCTGCCGCCAGATTTACGAGCTTCCGGAACCGGTGTTTAACTTGACGGACGAATTGGCTATTTCGACGAGAACTGCAATGATTAATAAGAATGAGGGCAAAGGGGATTGGGGCTAGGCATGGATCGTATACGGGTAGTGGTAACCGGTATGGGGGCCATCACTCCCCTGGGGCAAACTCCAGAACTCTTCTGGAAAAACCTGGTGGCCGGTAAATCGGGCATCGGGCCGATGACACTGTGCGACCCGACCGGTTATCCGTGTCGCATCGCCGGGGAAGTCCGGGACTTTGACCCAGTTCAGTACATACCGGCGCGGGAAGCCCGCCGAATGGCCCGCTTTTCCCAAATGGCGGTTGCCGCCGCTATGTCCGCCGTGGAGTCGGCTAGACTAAACATATCGAAGGAAGACTCCTTCCGGGTAGGCGTGGTCCTGGGAAACGGAAATGGTGGGTTTCCCACCCTGGAGGAGAACTGCCGCATCCTGGCCCAGCGGGGCGGTATGCGTATGTCCCCCTTCTTCTTCCCCATGATTTTGCCCAACATGGCTGCGGCCAACATCAGCCACTACTCCGGAGCAAGGGGCTACAACTCCACCGTCAGCACTGCCTGCGCCTCGTCGAATCAGGCCATGGGCGAAGCATTGTCCGCTATCCGTCAGGGTCTGGCCGATGTGGTATTGGCCGGTGGCGCCGAGGCTGGCATCAGCCAGCTTGGGCTGTCTGGATTCGCGGTGATGCGGGCGCTGAGCACGCGGAATGAAGAACCTGAGAGAGCGAGCCGCCCTTTCGATGCACAGCGGGATGGCTTCGTGCCTTCTGAGGGCGCCACAATTCTGGTGTTGGAGAGTCTGGAACATGCCCTGAACCGAGGGGCTGATGTGCTGGTGGAACTGGCTGGGTTTGGCTGCACCGCCGACGCGGGCCATCTGGTCCAGCCAGAGGAAACCGGAACTGCCGCCGCCCATGCGATGAAGTTGGCCCTGGACAATGCCGGCGTGTCCACCGGGGAAGTAGACTATATCAACGCTCACGGCACGTCTACTCCACTGAATGATGCGGTGGAGACGATGGTTATCAAGCGATTATTTGGCGACCTGGCCCCCAAAATACCGATCAGCTCAACCAAGTCAATGGTTGGTCATTCGTTGGGAGCCTCCGGTTCGTTGGAGGCCGCTGCCTGTGTCAAGACCATCACTGAGGGCACCATTCACCCAACGGTGAACTATGAAGTGCCGGACCCGGAATGCGATCTGGACTATGTGCCCAACCACGCGCGGAAGCAAGACGTCAGAGTCGTGCTGTCCAACGCCTTTGGATTTGGCGGCCAGAATGCGTGTCTGGTGTTCAAGAAATTTGAAGATTAGGGCAGATTTGTAGAGAAATTCCTCTGTTATTCTCTGAGGGGGAATGCCCTTCGACAGGCTCAGGGCGAACGGGTGTTTACTCCCTCGCCCCGACCTCATCTGCTACTCGGCCACCCCTCTCCCAAAATGGGAGTGCCCTTCGACAGGCTCAGGACAGGTATTGTTAGGTATTTTTAGATCTGGTTTGGCCCGGTTCCCTTAAACCGCAACCGGCCCCGACGCTTTGCTGCCACTGGCCAATACTTCGGACAGCATACGCTGCAACGCCATGGTATGGCTGCAAGTCTGCTGGTTCAGAAAGAAATGACACTGGCAATCCCAGTTGCCGGTGTCAAATGTCACTTCGTAGGTATCGTGGATGCCGAGGAAGGAGGCCTTGAATGTGGTGATGCTGACCCTTTCTTTTTCCTCAGCGTATCTCCTGGCCTTGTCAACCTTCCCAATGAAGCTGGAATTCATCTACACCTCCAAAACTTCCCTGTGGTGAGAGTTTACGAAAGGTACTGACAAAGGTCAAGACGTGCGCTTCAAGTCGGGGCCTGGCTATTCACCCGGACTTTCGGTGCGCTTACGTCTGCCAGCACCTTCGACCAATCGTCCCGCTAAGATAAGCGGCGAGAAATCCTCCCTCTGAGATTGACGCTCCCTTTCTCGGTGGCTTACAATCCCTCCGAATGTAAACTAACCGATGCAACCAAACCGACCTTGCAGCTTGTGGATAGCCTTAGATGAACGGCGACCAGATACGGAACTCCTTTATTCAGTACTTTGAGAGCAAGGGGCATTTGCACATGCCCAGCGCCTCACTGATTCCAGCCGGCGACCCCACCCTGCTGTTTACCAGCGCCGGCATGGTGCCCTTCAAGCCCTTTTTCATGGGGGAGCAGACACCGCCCTCCCAGCGCCTGACCAGCCACCAGAAAAGTTTCCGCACCACCGATATCGATGAGGTGGGTGACCACAAACACCTGACCTTCTTCGAGATGTTGGGCAATTTCAGCATTGGCGACTACTTCAAAAAGGACGCGATTTCCTTCGCCTGGGAATTGGTTACCGACCGATTCAAGCTGGAGCCGGAGCGTATTTTCGTCACCATACACTTGGATGACGACGAGGCGTACCAGCTCTGGCGGGAGGATATCGGCGTCCCACCGGAGCGCATCTATCGTTACGGTGACGGGGACAACTGGTGGGGCCCGGCCGGCAATGAAGGCCCCACCGGACCGTGCTCAGAAATCCACTATGATGGCGGCGCTGAAAAGGGCTGTGGGGCAATGGTCCCACCCGACCAGTTGACCGAACAGTTCCGCCAAGAACGGGATGGCGCTGATCCCCAAGCGGTACCCGGGTGCCACCCCAACTGTGATTGCGAACGGTTCGTAGAGTTGTGGAACCTGGTGTTCATGCAGTTTTACCAGGACCCCCAGCGCAATCGCACTCCATTGCCCGCTCCCAGCGTGGACACGGGCATGGGTCTGGAGCGAATGGCCGCTGTTCTGCAGGGCAAGTCCAACATTTACGAAACCGACCTGTTCGCGCCCATCGTCCAGCGAGTCTGTGAGCTTTCCGCCAAGACCTACGGCAGCGACAATGACACGGACTATGCGATCCGCGTGGTTGCCGAGCACGCCCGGGCCGCTTGTTTCCTGATCGGCGATGGCGTGGTGCCCGGCAACGCCGGTCGGGGCTATGTGCTGCGCCGCATCATCCGGCGGGCCATCCGGCATGGGCGGCGGTTGGGTTTGGAGCAGGTGTTTCTCACCCAGGTGGCGGAGGTAGCGCTGGAACTCTTTCAGGATACCTACCGAGAATTGCTGGAGAACCAGGCCTTTATAGTTCGAGTAATTGGGCTGGAAGAGGAACGGTTTGGGCAGACTTTTGAGCGTGGCATAGCAATACTTAACGGGATGATTAATTACCGATTAGCTCATCGAGGAGCTATACCTCAGGTAATTGATTTTGCTCGTCAGTTTAATCCCGCTCCAGACAATGCAGCGTCTGTTCTTGAAATACTGATTGCACGACCTGAGTTTCAGGGCTTAATTATCAAGCTCAATACTCAGGAGCAACTATTTAAAAAGGGGATAGATTCTAAAGGTGTAACACTTGGAGTTTACGCCCCTTTTACTATAGAGATAAAGAAGTCTAAAGGCCAACCGACCAACCATATAACACTAAAGGATACGGGCGATCTTTACAACACATGGACGGTAAAGATGGTAAAAGGGGATATCGTAATAGATGCCAATTTTATAAAAGACGGCGAAGACATTATAGAGAAAAACAGATTGAGCGAATTTGTTACAGGATTAACCGAAGAAAGTTTACAAATATTAATAGATGAAATTAAAATTAAAACTCCTGAACTTGTGGAGAGTCTTCTTTTTGCCTGAGTTGTACGATGATCTCCATACGATGCCTGTGGTGTTGTGGTGGAAAATACTGAAAGAAATAGACGCATTAGGACTAGCCAAACCAGACATTAAAAGTAATTGGCTAATTATTCATGTATTAGAATCATTTATCAAATGTGTTGTATTTGTTTTTATCAACGAGCAAAGAGCCATAGCTAACTATTGCAATAAACAAAGGGAAAAACTAAACGACGATTTTACAAACTTCTTCGGAGTACAAAAAAGGCAAGCGAAATACTTAAAACTACTATGTAAACATCAAGAGTACGTCGTAATGTATGCGGTTACTAAGAGCCATATATGGACAACTCGAAGGCTGTACGTTGAAATAGAATTAGAAGAGTACAGGCCAAAAGGTCAAAAGGAAATCAATGAATATGAGACACTACGTAATGTCTCAATATCCCTAGACGGGGCAAGTATGAACCCGCAAACAATGAGCGTTATCCAATACTATTCAGATCAAAATTTAGCGATCAAAAGGAATAAGCAAGCAAAAGCAAACCTAGCAAAGAATAAAAAGTAATGGGAGTTATTAAAAATAGTGACGTATTCGGCCCTGACTTATTTACTAAGGAAGCTAAAGACGCAAAGACATTAAACGACGCCCTAAACATTGTAGAGCAGTCACTAAAGGACATTGCTAAACTTTCCGTTAAGGCGTTTAAAGGAGTTAATCCAAAGACAGCAGAAGATATTAAGATAAAGATTGGTACTGCGACCCACGACTCCCAGGAGCACAAAATGGAAATTCGCGGGAGAGACCTTATCTCGGGACTCCCAAAGAATATTACCATTTCTTCCAATGAGGTAT
>JACZRM010000262.1 GCA_022576105.1 Chloroflexota bacterium
ATGCCTCTTCCAGATCGCTAAAATCCTCCACCTGGACGGCAAAGTGGTTCAGTCCCAACTGCCCTTCGGTGACCGGCAATGCGCCTTCTGGGGCCTGGAAAAGGGCCAGGTCATGGTGAATCTTGCCGCAGCTCAGGAAGGTGCCGGCGGAGCGGCTCAGGGAGATTTCAAATCCCAGGATTTCCGTGTAGAATTTGGTCGACGCCGCCAGGTCTTTTACGTTCAATACCAGGTGACCTACTCGCTTGGGTTTTGCCATAAGGCTCCTCCTTTTTGTGTCACAAGAGCAATGTACAACGAAGATCTAATGACGTTCGTAGATTGGACGGTACTATACGCCCCAAACGGGTAAATGCCAAGAGTATTGGCCAGACTTATTCGAATTATTCAAGAATCGAATGAATTTCGGCATGCGTACAAGTGTATCCAGGTCTATAGTAATGTTGCAATGAAATCCGTTGACCTGGGGAAAGGGCCATATTAGACTCAAACTCAACCGGCGGCAGGTATAATTAATACCAGCCCGGTTATTGAACTAGAGGCAGAGCAGGGAAAATGCCCATTGATGAAGTGTCCGTGGTGCGAAGGTGTCGTGAATGCGGCGCCGAAATAGAGACCATCAGCGTGAAGAAAGACAATATGCGCCTCTTCTCCGATGAATTGGTCTGGTGCCCGGTATGCAAAGCGGAAAAACCGGAAGTTCGAGACATTGCCGGTCGCCAGGCGACGATTCAACGGGAGCAAGCGAGTTACCCCCAAAATAAGCCCGCCAGATAATTTACGGTTGGCCGCACAGATATCTGACACCCCCCAGGGTCAGGAGTGATATGAATAGGTTTGAAAATCTGCAAGAGTTTATTGACCTAACCGACCTGCCGGACGAGCAGATCGATTTGGCTAAAACCGCACTATTGATCGCCAGCGTTGAGTACCCAGATCTGGATATAGAAAAGCAGCTTGGTCTACTGGACTCGCTGGCAAGAGTAGCTGCCCGCCGAATTGGCGACGAGTCCGACCCGCTGGCCCGCGTCAACCGATTGACCGAGTACCTCTTCGATGAGGTAGGGTTTAGCGGGAACCAGGACGATTACTACAATCCCGGCAACAGTCTGCTGAACGATGTTCTGGCCCGACGAGTAGGAATTCCCATCACCCTTTGCCTGATTTGCATTGAGGTGGGCCGAAGGGTGGGCATTCCGCTGGTGGCCATCGGCATGCCGGGCCACCTGTTGATCCGGCACCAGGAGATCGAGGAATGGTATATCGACCCCTTTAATGGTGGAATTCTGATCTCCAAAGATGAATGCGCCCAGCGGCTGATGGAAATTTCTGAGAACCGCGTACGCTGGAATTCCAGCTACATTGCACCCATCGGCAATCGGGAATTTGTCGCCAGGATGCTGCGCAACCTGAAGGGGATATATCTAGACCAGAAGGACTATCCCCGGGCGCTGGATATGCTGGACCGGCTGGTGATTATTCACCCCAAAGCCGAACAAGAACTGCGGGACCGGGGGGTGGTGCACTACCGCCTGGAACGCTACGAGGATGCCCTGGACGACTTTGAGAGCTATCTGGATTGCTCTGCGCCAGGCCAAGACACCAGGTCGGTGGAGAAACTGGTGGGCCAAATCCGGCAGTCGTTGGGCAAGGAAAGTTTAAGGGGAAGGTAAGCGGCCATTTTCCTGTGAAAACCCAAATCTTGCGGCCAGGTAACGGCTAGAACAGTTGCTTCGACCAATTAGTTATTACGGCAAAAACCAGGGGCCAGCTCAGGTGGTCCCTTTTTTACGTAGTCCTGGCTGTGCGACCCGAGCTCCAGATATCGTTGGGCTTGGCCCGCCTCAAGTAACGACGGTGGCTAGGCTATGGATCCCGGCTGCTCTCAGCCCTGGCTCATCTTCATGATGTCACATAGCTCGATCAAGGTCCCGTCGATGTTCCTTGCCGCCGTTACCAGCTCCTGGCGCTGCACCGTGGCCGTGTCCAGGAACTCCTCCTGTTGTTGAACGAAGACCCGTAGGTTTACCGAGATGTCTTGAGCGGCTTCTATCAATGCTCCCAGGGCTTCATCCGCCAACTTTCCTTGACTGAGCGTCCGGAAGCTGGTAGCTTCCGGGCCTTTTGTAGAGTAATCGTTTGGGCCTGGGTCCAGTAGGCTTTCCAGTTGGTGCTGAAAACACGCTATATGCACCAGGCCCTTGACGACCAATGACGCCTCTTCCCACGCCTTCCGGTCGTGGGGGTCGTATAGAGCGGCTAAAGTGCAAAAGTCCCCGCTAGCATCGGTTACAGTGTGTGCGTCCAGCAAGACATCCAGCACCTGACCGTCTTTGCGCATGAACTGCAATCCTATGCTGTGAGCCCGGCCAACGGTCCAGAAAAGGGGCAGCGCGTCCCGAAGGACCCGGGCCCGGGAATCCTCGGTTAGGAATTCTACCGACTTCCGGCCCAACACCTCCTCCCTTTCGTATCCCAGCCGGTCGAGCCAGCGCTGGTTCACATCAATAATCCTGCCGCCCTGGTCGATGGAGTGCAGCATCACCGGGGTACTCTGGAAGAGCTCCTTGCAGCTCTCCATGGCGGTATCCAGTACGCTCTTGGGGGACTTTTTCGGACCACTATCGCTGCTCTGCATATGGGTCTCCTCAGGAAGTGTCGCTCAGTGTCCTCACCAAAATAACCAGCTTGCGCCTGTTAATGACTGATTTTAACCCTGAAATTGCGTATGTTTATCTCATTATAACCTATTTAGCCGGGATTGACTCAGTTAATCGGAATTCCCTGAGAATACAACCATCTAGGTCGCCGTGGACTATAAAACGGCATCCTCCACTCTCAATCTAACCCCTGCCCAACAAGCCCTTCCCTACCAGGCCTTTTCCAGCACCTCGATGATTTGCTCCTTGGTGGTGATGGGCACCGGGTTGTTGCGACCGGCGCCGTCCCGCAGCGTCAACTCGGCAATCTGGTCAAAGTCTTCCTTGGGAATTTCCAGGTCCCGCAGACGGTGGGGCATCCCCAGGCCCATGATGAATTCATCCACCACTTGGGCGGCGGCCTG
>JACZRM010000028.1 GCA_022576105.1 Chloroflexota bacterium
CGGTGGGCGATCATGAAGGGGTCGTGGTTGGGCATGCAGGTGACCCCGGTGCCCAGGATAATGTTCTTGGTCCTGGACAGGGCCGCCGCGATGAACTGGTCGGGAGCCGGTATGTTTTCCCAGGCGGCGGTAAAATGCTCGCCGATCCAGGCCTCGCGGTATCCCAGGCGGTCCAGCGTCTCCATCTGGACCAGATCGGCTTCCATGGTCTCGGATGGGTCTGACCCCGGTGGATGCAACGGCATGGTGAAATAGCCGACCTGCATGATTGCCTCCTGTGCATGATGCCATTGGCGAAAGAGGTGAAATTTGACGCAAGTATAAGCTATTGGTGGGCGCCGCTCAATTGGGTTATTTTTGCTCTGGCAGCGGCAGACCTGTGTGTCTGCCTTAGGTGAACACCCAAGGGGGGCGCACTCAGTTCGCCCCCACATTGAGTCCATTCAGTTTGAGAACCTGCTTAGACGAACCCTCGCAGCTCCACCGCCCGGGCAACCCGGCCCACGCCAATGTCAAAGGCGGCCTGCCGGTAGTTTATCCCCTGGGCGACCACTCGCTGGCGCACTGCACGATAGGCCTTGGACATGACCTTCCGCAGTTCCTGGTTCACCCGCTCCTCCTCCCACTTGAACTCCTGCAGGTTTTGCGTCCATTCAAAGTAGGACACGGTTACTCCGCCGGCGTTGACCAGAATATCGGGCAGGATGGTTATGCCGCGGTCGTTGAGGATCTGATCTGCGGCAAAGGTAATCGGGTGATTGGCAGCTTCAAACACCACCCTGGCCTTCACTCGAGGGGCGTTCTGGTGGTTGATGACGTTGTCGATCGCCGCCGGAATCAGAATATCGCAGTCCAATTCCAGTAGTTCTTCGTTGCTGATTCGTTCGCCATCTGGGTATTCCGAAACGCCGATGCCCGCCCGCTTCTGGTCGGCTAATCTGGCGACATCGATTCCCTTTGAATTGTAGGTGCCACCTTTGACATCGCTGACGGCGATTATACGGCACCCATCTTCATGCAGAATGCTGGCGGCCCAAGACCCCACGTTGCCGTACCCTTGAATAACCACCCGCACGCCGTCCAGGTTAAGGCCAAGGTCGCCCGCTGCTTCCTGAAGAATGAACGCCACCCCCCGACCGGTCGCCGAGTCCCGGCCCAGAGAGCCGCCCAGTTCCACCGGCTTGCCGGTTACAATGGCCGGTGAATGTCCGTGAAGCTGCCCATAGGCATCCATCATCCAGGCCATGGTCTGAGCATTGGTGCCCATGTCCGGAGCGGGAATGTCCCGGTTGGGCCCCAGCAAGTGGGCAATGTTCACAGTGTAACGGCGGGTCAGCCGGTTCAACTCGGTTTCGCTGAGTTGGTTGGGGTCGCAGCGCACGCCACCCTTGGCTCCGCCAAAGGGCAGGTCTACCAGGGCATTTTTCCAGGTCATCAAGGAGGCCAAGGCCCGAATTTCATCTCGGTTGGCCTGGGGATGATAACGGACACCGCCTTTGTAAGGTCCCCGCGCCCCGTTGTGCTGCACCCGATACCCGGTGAATACTTCGATGCGGCCGTCGTCCATGCGCACCGGGACTTGCACCCGCAGCTCCCGCCAGGGTTGGCGCAGCATTTCCCGGAAACTGTCGGCCAGGCCCAGGCGGTCGACGGACTCGTCCAGGAATAGGTTTACTTCTTGAAAGGTGGTTAATTCTTGGTGAACTGTGGCGGTCATGGAATTCCTCCGGCGGATTGAACCCATAAGGGCTGGGTTATCATTTCAATATCGTACAGTGTTCACCCCAAGTGACTAGAGTGAACGCTTGGCGTTTATACGCCGATCTCACGCGTGTTAAGTTGCTAGATGCGCGGGGGACTGTATCGGCGCAGAGGGGCGTTGCATCAAAGCTGTCAATTGCGGTCTGTGATTGAGGTGTGGAGCCAATCCTTAAGGCCGCCCTGAGAGGAGCGAAGGGTCTAAAATCCAGGGAACTAGATTCCTCCGTACACTCCGAACGGCTTTTGAAGCAAGGCCGCGCAGCGGCGTATTAGGCTCGTCGGCAGGATTTGCCAAAGAATAAAAAGCCTCTACAATACTAAAAGCCCTAACAAAATAGCCGGGCTGTTACCTTGAGCCCTTCGGCCCTGCCCAGGATAAACTCCGAGAAGGGTCTAAACACTTTAGTATTAGAACCTTTTTAACCATATGTCCCGCCCAAGAAGCCTAACTTCATTAGTTATGGTACAGGAGTACTGTTCCCGCATACGGCTTTGTGCTGCAGGACTTTAGATTCTTCGTCGTCCCATGGCAACACCTGTATAAAGTGTTGCACTTCGTTTGTGAATTTAGGGACTCCTCAGAAAGACATGGATATTCATTTTGTTAGAGCTACTTAACACCAAATTATGCCCTGACCGGCGACTTCTGACCTACAATCTGCATCAGTTCCGAAATATCCGGCACGTTTTCCAGGTCCTCCAGCAGAGCGATCATCCTGTCACCGTCGGGTTTCGGCAAAGCCCGACCGACACAGTCCCAGACCTTGAACATGCGCTCCTCCCGGGTCATGGGGTTGCCGGCCGAACCTTTAAACCCTCGACACTCGTCGCTGACAGTACGGCCGTCCTTTAGCTGGGCGGTTACTCTGACCACCCCAGGCTCCTGCTCCACCGGCTCCAGGCGAATCTTGCCCAGGGTCTCTTCCATATCCGCCGCGAACCGACGCTGGTCGGTGAAACTATCGATAACCACCCGGCCGTCCAGGAGAGCCACCGCCGCACAGTATTCAACGCTAAACTTGCCGTCCAAGCCGCTCTGGGGTATGGGGCCCGAATGGCCCCGACCCTGCCGGTAGATGGTCAGTTGCTCCACCATATCCGCCGTCAAGTCGAATTGTTGTCGGAGATTCAAAACCGCCTCTATCGGGTTCTGCATGTAGACCTGGGCTGGATAGCGTTTAATGTCGTAGCCGGGATCAACCAGACGATAGGGATTCCCCAGATTGCCGGTGGCCACATCCCAATCCATATTACCCTGGAAAAATGCCGCCGCAAAACCGTTGGGGGCCTCCAACACCGAATCGCTGGCAGTGTAGCCCTTCCCCGCCAGAATGCCTGCTTCAGCGCCCATGCGGGCGGCATTGCCGGGGTGTGTAGCCTTGACCATTGTTCCGGTGTTGGCGGTCAGTCCACCGGCGCGGGAAGCGGCAATACCCAGGGCCATTTGAGTCTGGTGAGTGTCTAGGCCCAGCACCTTGGCAGCGGCGGCCGCACCCCCAAATGGTCCCACCATGCCCGGCGGATGATATGCGGGATTGGACGCCGCCGCCGACGCTGCTCGCAGCCTCCCCTGTAGGTCCCACCCCACCACGTAGGCTTCAATGATCGTCTTTCCAGAAACCCTATTCAGCTCTCCCAGGGCCAGGGCCGAGGGCAAGCAGGACGATGTGCCGTGAGTTGGGGGAAAACCCTGAATCTCGTAGTCCAGACAGTGGCCGAACACCCCGTTGGCAAAGGCCGCCGATACCGGGTTGGTCTTGAATCCCCAGCCGATCACGGTCGACTGGGGTGTTCCACCAGACTCCTGGACGTACTCGCCGATGATTGTCGCCAGGTCTTGGGTTGAACCGGCCAGCATATTGGCGAAACCGTCCAGGATGGCGATTTTGGCGGATTCCACCAGGTCGGCTGGGAAATTTTCGTATTTGGTGTCGACGATGAACTGGGCCAGGGTTTTGGTGGCGCTCATGAAGGTCCTCAACTAGACAGGATGGTTAATCTTTGGGGTAGATTGTGGGTTAGTCTCCCGCCTTGATCCCATCGGCCGGCTTCTCGCCGATCATCATGGCGGTGGTGTTGGCTCGTGTAACGTCAGGGAAGATGGAGGCGTCGGCCACGCTCAAGCCATCGACGCCAGGCACCCAGCGGTACTGGTCAACCACCGCCATGCCGTCAGTGCCTGGCCCAGCATCTTCGTGCCGCCGTATTGTGGCAGAAGAAACGGCAAGAGACAATACAGACCAAGATTTGGGTCAGGGCAATCGCAGGTAAATCATCGGTGGCGAAAGTCGATTGCGGCAGTGGCACCCGTTCGTGGTGAGCCCTTCGGCAGGCTCAGGACAGGCCTGTTGAACCCTGAACCGGCGGTTTCCGTTTCCATCCTTCGAGAGCCTCAGCACGAACGGAACGCGCCGCCCTAGCCCTGGCCACTTGAGCCATATTCGTTGGATGCGATCACTCTAGGATTTGGAGCGACTAGCAATACCGCCGCTGTCGTGCGATACGCAGCGGATACGAAATAGGACTGGCACTGTTGGTTAGTTACGACTCAGAAGCGCGGAGCTGCGGCGCCCAGGATGATTATTTAGGCATTGCCCAATCGACGCTTCGCATCATAGTGGAGGTAGACCGTATCGGATGAGGCCTTTTACGAAGGTAAAATATGGTGCGGCCATGTTTAAGCGGCGATTCACGCTTGAACTGAAGAGCTTGAGACAAACCTGCGTCATTCTGACCTACCATCCCCCATTCACCGCCTTTCCCACATTTGTCGGCCCGCGCTAAAAGTGAATCTTTGCGTCCAATATGGTGAAGTTTTCTGAAAGATAGCAGTCTAGTTGAACCTTGTCAATTACCTGATAAATTCGGTAGCGTATCAATTTAGTTCCCGTCATTCCGGCTTGCGCCGGAATCCATTAGAGCGTCTGTAAAGCGAATTTATCTGGACACCAGCTTGCGCCGGTGTGACGAAGTCCCGTTCTTGGACACCAAACTGATACACTGTCAAACAATCCAATAACCTTCGGGGGTACGAGTCAAGTACGCCCAATTCATTTGTCGAATCGCCTGGGTTCAGCTACAATCTGTGCGACGCTTAACACCGCTCCGAAGCTGGCGCAATTCCTACAATGTGGCGCATAATTTGGGCCAGCAGGCAACGCGGTGGCAGGTGTTGCCTAAACCGCAGCCCGCAGGCTGGTACCCACAGGAGATGGCCCCATGCCCGACAGCCTCATAACCGCCGAAGTCCGTTCCTTGATCGGCAATGAAAGCGAACCGGAGCGCAACCGGTTTCCCATCAGCGACGAGATGGCCTACGATGTTGCCGATGCGATTGAAGACTACAATCCTTTGTATGTAGACCCAGAGCACGCCAAGCAGAGCCGTTACGGGGGCTTGCTCTGCCCGCCGCTGGCCACCTGGAAAGACATTGCCCCGCCCATCGGATACTTCGGCGCCGGTCAGGAGTGGCACTTTGAAGTTCCTTTGCCCTTCAATAGCTACGGCCTCAACGGAGGCAGCGACTGGCAGTTTTTGCGTCCCTCGTATGTGGGGAGTTGGATCACCCGGCGGTTCCGGGTCCTGGATATTTTTGAGAAGCAGGGGCGTTCCGGGCCCCTGGTGTTCATTATTCGGGAGGAGACCCAATCCGACCAGCAAGGTCGGGCGCTGAGCAAGGCCAAAAGGGTGAGCATTCACCGGGCGCTGCCCGCCGGAGAGCGCCCAGACCAGGTGGCGCAGGTCACCGATCACCTGACCACGGTGCCGGTCGCCCCTCCCGACCCCGAGGTGATTTTGCCCAAGCCTGAGCCTGCGCCTAGGCCGCAGCGTTACTTTGAAGAAGTGCAAGTTGGCCTGGAGCTGCCGGTGGTGGTCAAGGGCCCCATGACCACCACGCATCTGATTCGCTGGGCCGCCGCCAACGGCAACTACGCCAGAATCCATTGGGACCTGCCCTTCGCCCAACTCAATCAGGGTTTGCAAAATGTGGTGGTCAACGGTTCGTTGAAGAACCAGTACCTGGGACAACTGCTAATCGATTTCGCGGGCGAGGCCGGCTGGCTCAAGCGCTTCTACGTTGAGCATCGCGGGATGGACTACCCGGGCGATGTGCTGACCGCCTTTGGCACCGTGGCGGCAGTCAATGAGCAAGACGGATTTGGGCGGGTGGAAGTTCAGGTGGGCCTGCGCAACAGTCGCGGAGAGCAGACCGCTTCAGGCAATGCCAGCCTGATCCTGCCCAAACGAGGCCAGTCTCTGCCCCTGACCTGGGATGAGGAACCCTGGTAGTGGCCAGTGTAGGCACCGAGCAAATGTCCGGTATCCTGGGCGGCGTCAAGGTCTTGGAGCTTGGCAGCCAGGTATCTGCTCCCTTTTGCAGCAAGCTGCTGGCCGACTACGGAGCGGAAGTAATCAAGATTGAACCACCGGGCTGGGGCGATGAAGCACGCCGCATGGGGCCTTTCGCCGGAGATGACCCCCATCCCGACAAAAGCATCCCTTTTTTGTACCTGAACACCAACAAACGGGGAGTGAGCCTGAATCCCGCCACTCCCACCGGAATGAAAATCCTGGCCAACCTGGTGAAAGACTGCGATGTCCTGGTGGAGAATTTTGCCCCGTCAACGGCGGAAAGCATGGGCCTGGACTACGCCTCACTGGCCAAAATTAACCCAAGGCTGGTGGTTACATCCATCACCCCTTTCGGGCAGACCGGGCCCTACCGCGACCTGGCCGCCACCGACATCGTGACCTATGCCCTGAGCGGCCTGATGTACCACTCAGGAGATTCCGACCGAGAACCCCTGCGCAATGTAATGAACCAGTCTTTGTATGTGGCCGGAGTCAACGGAGCGGTGGCCACCTTGGCCGCCTTGTTCCATCGCATGAGCACCGGCCAAGGGCAGCATGCCGACATTTCAGTGATGGAGTGCCTGGCTTCCCACCTGGTGCAGCCGGTGCCCTATTACAACTACATGGGCGCGATCAAGGGACGCCGACCGGTTAAGGGCGCCGGATTCGAAGAGCTGATGCCAGCCAGAGACGGCTACGTGGTGCCTTCAGTCCAGGGGTCCCAACCCTGGAGCACGGTTGCCGACTTGATCGGCCTGGCAGAATTGCACGACCAACGCTTTGCCACCGGCTCCGGCCGCATTGAACACGGCGAGGAATTGAAAGAGCTATTGCTAAAGGGACTGGCCCAGTGGGACCGCAAGCCGTTGTTTCAAGCTTCTGGTGAGAACCGGCTGGTCTTTGGCATGGCCCAGGATGCGGGCGACCTGTACCAGTGCACCCACCTTCGGGAGCGGGGATTTTTCCATGAGGTCGATCATCCGGTGGCCGGCAAGGCCGACTATCCGGGCCTGGGGCCAATCCTGTCCAGCATGGCCTACCAGGTGCGGCGTCCGGCCCCGACCCTGGGCCAACACAACGCTGAGGTCTACTGCGGCGAGCTGGGCTATTCCGCCGGGGATTTGGTACAGCTACGGGTATCTGGGGTCATATGAGCAACCGGCCGCTGGAAGGTATCCGAGTTGTGGACCTGAGCCGGGTGTTTGCCATGCCCTACTGCGGCGCATACCTGGCCGACCTGGGTGCTGAGGTTATCAAGATCGACACTCATCACAGTCAGTTTGTGGATACCACCCGCACTCTCAACGGCCCCTATCCCGACAACGAACCAGGCGAGGAATACTGGGAGCAGGCTGGGACCTTTCACAGCCTGAACCGAGGCAAGCTCAGCCTGTCTCTGGACCTGCGCTCCGACGCCGCATTGGAAGTGCTAAAGAATCTGGTCGCCGTCAGCGATGTTGTCCTGGAAAACTTCACGCCCCGAGTGATGCGCCGGTTCGGTCTGGACTACCCAAGCCTCAAGTCGCACCGCCCCGACCTGATTATGGCTTCCAATACCGGCTACGGGCACAGCGGCCCCTGGAGCAATTTCGGCGCCATGGCCACCGCCCTGGAGCCGACCCACGGCGGCGGCGCGTTCATGGGCTACTTGGAACTAGACGCCGAACCAGACGCCCAGGGCCGCCTGCGTCCCGGCAGTGTTCCCAACAAAATTGCCAATTCTTACACCGACTTCCTGGCCAGTTGGACCGCGCAGCTGGCCGTGCTGGCCAGTCTCTACCATCGGGCTAAGACCGGCCAGGGGACCTGGATTGACCTGGCCATGTACCAGGTCGGAGTTTCATTCATCGGAGAGGGTTTGCTGGACTTCGGCTTCAACCAACGCCGGGACCGGCGGCTGGGCAACCGGCACGAGTTCCTGTCGCCCCACGGCTGCTATCCCTGCCAGGGCAAAGATGAATGGGTGGTTATCGCGGTGCGAGACGATGTGGAGTGGCGCGCTTTCTGCCAGGCATTGCACTTGCCCGAGTTGAGCGACTCCGCCAGGTTCTACGACCCGATGGTGCGATACCAGAACCAGGATGAGTTGGACGCGCTGATCTCTGATTGGACTTCATCCAGAAGCCCATTTGATGTTATGGCATTGCTGCAAAATGCGGGCGTTCCCTGCGGGGCAGCCCTCAACGCAAAACAACTGCTGGCTGACCCTCACCTGAGAAACCGGGGCTACTTTGAATCGGTTGATCACCCGGCTGAAAGCGGCCTGGGACGGCGGGAGTACGTGAGCCGGGGATGGAAGCTTTCCCATGCGGAGGTGGGTATCAGGAAGCCAGCACCTCGCTTGGGTGAGGACAACGACTACGTTCTATCGCAGGTTCTGGGATTGTCGCGCCCGGACATAGACCAACTCTACCGAAGCAATGCGGTGGGCCAGAAGCTGCAGGGGGCTCAGACGCCAACTGTTGTGCCGTTGGAGGAACAGGCCGAACTGGGTTGGATTGCAAATTACGACCCCGAATACCGGCAGTTCCTATCTGACGTGGTGAATCCTGATGTAGTTGATACTGAGCGGCAGCCGGGCCATTGACCACTGCTTGGCCTGCCGCGCTGTTCCACCCCGCTTTCGGCAAGGACGGCTTTGCCCCAAAAGTAACTTGTGTTCCAACAACCGACGAATAACTTCACCCGCTCATGGTTCGACGGGTCCGACTCTGTCGAGACTCTCGATGATATCGGAGCTCACCACGAACGGGTTTGCGCGTTTGCCCTAGGCCACTTCGGCCAGCTCAGGACAGGCATGTCGAAGGGCATCCTAAGATTATTCCAAAATCGAGACCTAAACCAGACTTTTGGAGCAAGGATTGCCAGAACTAGGGCGTCCGCCTCGCTTCATTCGGTTAAGCCGGATTTCTACCTACCCCTGAGTTTCGGGTCAAAAATGTCCCGCAGGGCATCCCCAGCAAACGCAAAGCCCAATACTGTCACGGAAATAGCCACTCCCGGGAAGATCAGGATCCAAGGAGAATCGACCATGTATTGAGCCGCTTGCCCGGTGAGCATCCGGCCCCAAGAAGGAGTCGGCTCTGAGATGCCCAGACCCAGGAAGCTCAGACCGGCCTCGGTCAGAATCGCGGTGCCGAACATTGAGGACATTATTATCAGAAAGGGCGCTACCGTATTGGGCATCACGTGACGAAACATGATTCGGATGTCGGAGGCGCCAATGGCCCGCGCCGCTAGAGTGTAGTCCATTTCCCGTATGGCGATTACCGAGGAGCGAATTATCCGCACTCCCCGGGGGAAGATGGTGGCGGCAATGGCCAGGATCACGTTGGGGACTGTATTGCCAAAAACCGCTACTATCGTGAGCGCCAGGATCAAATCTGGGAAGGACATCCACATGTCCACAAACCGCTGCACCACGGCATCCAATTTTCCCATGAAGTACCCGGAGATTAACCCCACCACGGCGCCGGCTCCAGTACCAACGATCACGGCAAGAAAGCCCACCAACATGGAAATCCTAGCGCCATAGACCACTCGGGAAAACATGTCCCGTCCAAACTGGTCGGTGCCGAAGTAAAACTCCGTGCCAGGAGCTACCCGCACCGCATCGTAATTCTGTTCCTGGTAGGTTTTGGGCGCAATCCAGGGCGCGAAAATGGCGGTGAAGAGCATCAGCGTTACTATCGACAGGCCGATGGTGCCCATCGGCTTGGTACGCAGGTAATAGAGCGTATACGCCATGAATCCTGGGCGGCGACTGGACGTTGTCGTTAGTATCCGCTCGTGGATGGCCTCGGCGCTAGTAGTTTCGGGGCTAAGGGTCATTCCTCCACCTTGCTTGATCCCGGCCTTGGATTCACCACTGAACCAGGATCACGATACAGTTGTCCGCACCAGGACCGATCGAAATTCATATAACGGCTAGGTATACCGAATCCGTGGGTCCAGCCAGGCATACATCAAGTCCACCACCAGATTGGCCAACAACACGACAACGGCGATAAACATTACGATGGCCTGGATCACCGGGTAATCTCGCGCTCCCACCGACTGGATGAACAACCTGCCGATTCCCGGCAGGCCAAAGATCTGCTCGGTAATGATCTGGCCGCTCATCGCAAAAACAACTTCAAACCCGGCCAATGTAGTTACCGGCAGCAGGGCGTTGCGCAGCACGTGACGCGATAGTACCCGCTTGGCGGTCAGGCCCTTGGAGTGAGCCGTTCGCACATAATCTTCGTGCAGCACCTCAAGTACCGATGACCGGGTCATGCGCAGAATTTCGGCGGAGCTACGAGAGCCCACGATCAAGGCGGGCAGCCACAACACGCTGAGGTTTCGAAGCGGGTCGTCCCAAAGGTGCGCGTAGTAAATCGATGGTATCCAACCAAATACCGAAACCAGGAGGACGATGCACATCAGGGCCACCCAGAATCCCGGCATGGCTTGGAAGCCCATGCTGACCGAACGCAAAACATAGTCGACCCAAGTGTCCCGACGAACCGCCGCTATAACACCCAGGGTGGTTCCCATGACGCAGGCCAGGGCGACCGACAAAATTCCCAGCTCCAAGCTCATGAAGACGCGGTCAGCCATGCGTTCAACTACCGGCAGGCGGTTTTGCCAGGAGATTCCCAGGTCTCCCTGCAAAATGTTGAGTAGCCAGCGGCCATATTGGACCGGCAGCGAACCGTCGAGTCCAAGCTGTTTTCGAATCCGCTCGAAGTCCTCCTCGGTCGCCATCGACTGGTCCCGAGCATCTCCCAGCAACAAGGCGGTGGCATAGTCGCCGGGGATGGAGTGAAGCATCATGAATATGAAAATGGAAACGCCGAAGGCGGTGGGGACGAAAAGGAGGAGTCGTCTTATCAGGTAAGCTCTCATTAGCTGCTTTTTCTCAGGTTCCTCTGCGTGAATTCGCTATGATCCAAGAAGGAGGCCCCTTACTGTCGGATGCTGCCCAAATTTACCGACTCCAACCAACCCAGGTACCATCAATACGTACCCTACAGTAAATTGGATTGGAGGGTGGCCACCCACTCGAATCTGAGTGAGTGACCACCGATGATTTTTCCGTCTTATGGGTGGCTAGTCTAGATGCCGCCGGGATAGCCGGTCGTCTGACCGGAGGAACTCTTATCGTCCCTTAAAGACTCATCAATCCACAGCCCCTGGTACTTCATCCAGGAGCCATAAGGTGTCGGGAAGTGAGCGTATCCTCGCACCTCGGGCCAAAAAGCTACGGCTTCTTGCTCCCAGTAAACGGGGAAGATCATATACTGCTCCATAGCGTACAACTGCATCTCGTCCGAAATAGCCTTCCGCTTTGCGAAGTCGACGGTGCTATCCACCTGGTCCAGCAACGCTTCCAGCTTTGCATCGCAGTCGGTGCCCGGGGTCCACCGGTTTTCGATGGATGCACATCGGAGCCATCCACCCAGCCCCGCGCTGGGATCGTCAGCGGCCATGGTAGAGTTTCGGGGCAGGAAGTCTCCCCAAGTTCCGCCTTGCTCCTGGGTACGGTAGGCCACCGTCTCCACCAAGTCGAAGTCGGTCTTGACACCTAGCAGCCGCAACTGCTCTTGAATGAAGGTAGCGCGGGCCACAACCTGGGCGTCACTCTCCACCGTAAAGAGGTAGGTCTTGTCGAAGTCGAAGCTCTCTTCTTCTAGAATCTGCTTGGCTTCCGCCCGCTGAGCATCCATATCTTCGGCGCTGCACCAGCCGGGAACCGCGCAGCCGGCAGCCTCGTCCAGTTCCCCGGCACTACCGGGGGCGTACAGGACGCCAGCAGAACCGAAAC
>JACZRM010000029.1 GCA_022576105.1 Chloroflexota bacterium
TTTATCTTACGAGAAGTTCGTTAAGCCAATTACCGGAGCGGATTATATGGCTATAGACCACGGCCCCGTTCCACGTAGATTGGTGCCAATTAGGGCTGATATGGAAGTTGAGGGCGATATTCATAGAGTGATAATAGCGAACCAAGACCGCATTATTGCAGATAGAGCACCCAAACTCTCTAAATTTTCCGAAGAAGAACTCGCCCTTGTAGATGAAGTTATCGATGCTCTACGTAATGTGCTGGCAGATGAAATCAGTGAACTATCCCATAAATTCGCAGGGTGGATGGCAGCTATAGTGGAAGGCCAAGCGACTAAGAAGAATGTTACTATTCCCTACGAAACGGTATTTGTTCGTAAGGCTGAATTAACCGAAGAAGAGCGCCAACAAACATTGGCGATGGCCAGTGAATATGGTTGGCCGGTCTAATGGCAAGGCAATCCCTCGGGACATCGTTGAGCATCCTATTTATGCCCAACAAGCCAACGAGATCGACCCCACAACACGGCAGTTAGATGGAGAATTACTAGGGGTATTATTCGATATTGCTAGATTGCCCGAATTCTTCGAGGAAATGCCAGGTCCAACTGGGGCACCGATCTGCATAGTAGACCGCACGGGTAATCCATCTTACAGAATTTGGTTCACTTATGACGACCGACGGGTGATGTTACTAGGAATCGTTAGGAGACCTTGATGGGTGAAGGAAAGCAGAACACCGCCGATGAGACCGCCGGGTCAAGATTGACCCCTTACCGCAATCCTTGCCCCGGTTCCAAGCGCCGGTAAGACGATTACCCACCATGAAGCTGGCACAAAATTATAGGGGCGCATTCCCGTGCGCCCCTAATAATTTATGGCTATCCCCCGAACAGAAATCAAAGAGTCTGCTTCAACCGGACTGCCAGCGACCGAGTCAGACCGGGAACGGCGGCGATTTCGTCCAAAGGGGCCTCTTTGATGGCCTTCACCGAACCAAACCGGCGGAGCAGCATTCGTTTGCGCTTGGGACCGATGCCGGTGACCATATCGATGGAGGAACGAAGGCTGCCCTTGCTGCGGAGATTTCGGTGGAAGGTTATCGCAAAACGGTGGGCCTCGTCCCGCAGTCGCTGCACCAGGTAAAGCGCCTGGGAATCCCGGGGCAAGACGATCGGCTCGGGAGTATGGGGAACGAAAAGCCACTCGTTCTCTTTGGCCAAAGCAGCCAGCGGTACATCGTCCAATCCCAATTCCAGCAATACCTCCAGGGCCGCCGAAAGGTGCCCCTTACCGCCGTCGATCAACACCAGGTCGGGCACAATACCCCAGGAACTATCGCCCTCCGGCTGGGATTCATCCCGGCTCCGGGCCCGAGCGGCGGCCAACCGGCTGAATCGACGCCGCAGCATTTCCTGCATGCTGGCATAGTCGTCCACCCCTTCTACCGACTTAATCTTAAAGCGCCGGTAGTGGCCGGGTCGGGGCTTGCCATCCTGGAACACCACCATGCTGCCCACCACATAGGCGCCCTGAATATGCGAAATGTCGTAGCACTCCATCCGCTGGGGCAGCACCGGCAAACTCAACTCTTCCTGCAATTCCGCCACGGCTTGCTGAATCACACTGGGATTGTTCAACCACTTGACCCGTTGTTGCACCAAACCCTGGGCGGCATTTTCCGCCACCACGTCCAGCAGTTTCTTGTTCTGGCCGCGCTTGGGATGGATCAGCTTGACCGCTCCTCCCCGCAGCTTCCGCAGCCAGGAATGAATCGACTCCTCCTCTTGCAGTTCGTGCTGCAACATGATGTTTGGAGGTATGGTCAACGCCGCCTGGTAGAACTGTTTGGTAAACTGGCCCAACACCAAACCAGGTTCATCTCCCTCAGTGCCTTCCATCAGGAAGCGGTCACGGCCGATTAGCTTGCCGTGACGTATGAAAAAAACCTCCACCCAGGCCTCGTTGCCATCCTGGGCCATGGCAATGACGTCCAGGTCGGCAATCCGGTTGGAATCTACCTTGATCTGCTGGTCCTCGGCCACCCGCTCGATACTGCGAATCTGATCCCGCAGCGCCCCGGCCCGCTCAAAATTTAGACCGTCGGACGCTTCACGCATATTGTTTTTGAGGTCTCGGGTCACAGTCTCGGTGTTGCCTTCCATGAACAGGATTACCTGCTGGATCACTTCTGCGTAATCTTCTTTGGAGGCGTAGCCGGAGCAAGGCGCAACACAGCGATGAATATAATATTCCAGGCAGGGACGGGGGTCGGCGCCGGTGATGGTTTTGGTGCAGGAGCGATAGGGGAACAGTTTTTTGATCAGGTCCATGGTGTGGCGCACGCTGCCCGCGGAGGCGAAGGGTCCAAAATATCGCGCTCCATCATTGGCCACTTGACGAGTTATGTAAACTCTAGGGAACTCTTCATTGAGGTCAATTTTTAGGAAGGGGTAGGTCTTATCGTCTTTGAGGCGGGCATTGTAGCGGGGCTGGTAGCGCTTGATCAGGGTGTTTTCCAAAATCAGCGCTTCCGACTCGGTGTCAGTAACTATGAACTCAAAATCGGCAACCTGCTCCATCATGTAGCGGATTTTGGTGGCCAAACCGCTGGGTGCGCCAAAATATGAGCGCAGCCGGTTCTTGAGCACGCTGGCTTTCCCGACGTAGAGGACATTGTCCTGAACATCCTTCATCAGATACACACCGGGCTTCGCCGGTGTCACCCGCAGTCGATGCTCAAACAAGGGCTTAACCATGAATCGCCTAGATAACGCCTAGATAACGCCTAGATAACGAAGGAAAGGGCTATTAGCACCGCCAGCAATATGCCGGACATGATCAATATGCGGCGCACTTCAGGCACAACGTAGTTATACGCCGCAGGTCGGTCAAACCGGTTTCGCGGTGCATTACGCTGGGGAGATGACCGGGCTGGGCTGGGTTGAGCCGGGGACTGCTGGGCACTGACCGGAGCAGACGATTGCGGTTCTACCTGGGCCCCTGGCGCCGCAGTCGCGACCGGAGCATTCTCCTCGGCAACTAAATGGCCATCGGCTGCGACATCCGCGGTCGCCCGGCTTTGCCTTCTTCTTTTCCGCCCGATCTCAGCCTGGCGCGATGCCACTCGGCGGCCTTTACCCGGCATGGGGTTTCTCCTCTAGGCCAGGTCACTCAGTGACTCTGGGCTCTACTTTCTTGATTGTCAATTATACTATATCAGTTTCCAAGTCTAAATAGAGTCGCCCCCAGCCAAAATGACCCTGGTTGAGCAGATGGGTTGGTTAGCTGGCCCTGGGGTGGCTTTTTTGGTATTCCTTACGGAGATGGGTGTTGGTCAAATGAGTATAGACCTGGGTGGTGGAGATACTGGAATGACCCAGCAACTCTTGGACGTGCCGCAGCGAAGCGCC
Organism: Chloroflexota bacterium; assembly: GCA_022576105.1. The sequence goes on from JACZRM010000029.1 coordinate 3,394, forward strand.
GTTCTGCAGCAGATGGGTGGCGAAGCTATGGCGCAAGGTATGGGGAGTGATGCGTTGGTCCACCCCGGCCTTCTTGCTGTAGGACTTCAATATATTCCAGACCCACTGTCGGGTCAGACGTTCGCCCCGGTGATTGACGAACAACGCGGTCTCAGCCTTATGATTCCCCAGCAGCGCAACCCGTGCGCCGGCAAGATAACCCTTCAGTTCTGCCACCGCTTTAGGGTAGAGATAGGCAATTCGCTCGCGAGAACCCTTACCCCAGCACCGGATGTAGGATTCCTGCAAGTCGATGTCTTGCACATTCAGCGATACTAACTCGCTGACCCTTAGTCCAGTGGCATAAAGCAACTCTAATATGGTGGCATCCCGCTGGCTTTCCGGAGTACCGGCTTTGGCTGCTTCTTCCAGGAGCTTCTTGACCTCTTCCTCAGAAAGAAACTTGGGCAAGGTGCGCCCCACGCGGGGAGAACCCAACGATTCGGTTGGGTCTTCGCTAATGATGCCATTCACCGACAAGAAGCTAAAGAAAGACTTGATGGCCGCCACCTTACGGGCGGTGGTAGTATCCCGATAGCCTTTACGGTTACGCAAGTCGGCAATGTAATCATTGAGCAGATTCAAGTCTACCAGGGGCCACGGCCCGTTGCTGTTGCCATCGTTGCCGTTGCCATCGATGTTGCCGTTTGTTGACCCGTTGCACCGTTCTCTAACGAATCCCTCAAACTGACCCAGGTCATTGCGGTACGCGTCGAGAGTATTGCGGGAAAAACCCTTTTCCACCACCAGGTGCTGTAGGAATGATTTGACTGATTCTTCAATTATCAATGGTGTCCTTCGCCGGTTGGGAACATGGTAAGAATGGAGAATTTGCCATGTTATCGCTGAGAGTGAACCGATTCTAACATGGCCCTAATCCACCGTTCCGAGCACAAAAAATGCGGATTTTCGAGAAATCTTGGCCCTAAGATTCAGTGGCTGGCGATCTCCAGCGTGGCGTCACATATATGAGGGACTAGGTCCGACGTTTGATGGCGCAACCCGGGATCAATGCAAGACCTCCCCTGGAAAGTTCAATCGGATTATTTGATCAATCCGGCCCGCGGTTTCGGCAGGGGAAGCAGAGACGATAAAGAATGGACTACCTCCCAACATTTGGGCGACCACGTTTGCGCCGCCCGGCTACGGCAAAATCACACTGCATTTTGAACCTCAGCGACGTCCGCGACTGAGCGGGCAGTGGGCCAGAGGGACGGACGCAAAGTATGACCGTGATGTTGCAACGTTATGGCAGCGAGACTCTAATCCGCAGCCTCCGCCATTTGCTGGGTTTGTTCACTGATGGTTTCCAGCAGTTGCGCTTTCTTGATCGGTTTGGTCAGATGGAGGTCACAGCCGACGTCCAAACTTTTCTGCTCATCGTCTTTCAGAGCATAGGCGGTCAAAGCAATAATCAACGCCGGGTCTGCCGATTGATTCTGCTCCCATTCCCGGATTCGCCGGGTTGCAGTGTAGCCATCCATTACCGGCATTTGCATATCCATCAGAACCAGGTCGTAAGGATCAGCGGTAAATTTCTCCACGGCAATTTGCCCGTTTTCCGCAATATCGACTTGATAGGAAGTCTTTTTCAGGTAAGCCAGCATCAGTTGACGATTGTCGCTGGAGTCTTCGACCAAGAGGATTCTCAATGACTGCTGGTCTGACGGCAACCCAATCTTTGGAACAGTTGTATCCTCTGGAACATTCACTGGACTCGCGGCGAGGACTTCTGAGATGGCTTGGAACAATTGGATGCGCCCGACGGGTTTGACCAGGTACCTGGCGAGACCCAACTCTTGGCACCGCCCAATGTCCTCCGACCGGTTATCCGAGGTCAGCATCATAATGGTTACATTGCTGATGGGCATTTCCTCTTTGATGCGCTCGGCGACGCCAAAGCCGTCGATTCCAGGCATACGACGGTCCAGCAGCAGCAGTTGATATGGCTCGCCCGACTTCTCGGCCCGCTTGAGTTCAGACAGGCCAAGGTTGCCATCCTCCACCGCCGTTGGATGACCATTCCATGCGGTAAGGGTTTCAATCAGAATCAACCGGTTGGTCGGATTATCGTCGATTATCAGGATCTTGAGGCCATTGAGGTCCTCGAATGTGACGTCGGGCCGGTCCATTCCCTGGGCAACCGTCCCCAGTCTCAGGGTAAAGTAGAACGTACTGCCTTTGCCGGTTTCACTCTCCACCCAGATACGGCCGCCCATAAAATCAACCAGGTGCCGGCAAATAGTCAGTCCCAGACCAGTGCCACCGTACTGGCGAGTGGTCGAAGTGTCCGCTTGAGTAAAGGTGTCAAAAATAGCCTCTAATTTGTCCTCTGGGATTCCAATCCCCGAATCCGACACGCAGAACGATACCGCCCCCGGGTTCTCAGAATCTGGTTCCGGCTCAACGTGAATCGACACCTCACCAGAGGCAGTAAACTTGATGGCATTCCCTAAAAGGTTGGTAATAATTTGCCTAACCCGCACTGGGTCACCCACCACCATTCTGGGCAGGTCTGGGCTAACCTGGCAGTTCAACTCCAGTCTCTTTTCATGAGCGCCAATTGCCATGACTTGAGCGGTATTTTCCACCAACTCTCCCAGATCAAAGTTCACCGCTTCCAGGGTAAAATCTCCGGCCTCAACTTTTGACACATCCAGAATATCGTTGATTATTTCCAGGAGGTTTTCACCGGCGGTCTTAAATACTTTGAGATACTCCCGTTGTTCCGTGTTCAGGGGTGTCTCCGACAACAAATCCGCCATGCCAATAATTGCGTTCATGGGGGTGCGTATCTCATGGCTCATTCCAGCCAGGAACTCAGTCTTGGCCCGCGAAGCGTCTTTTGCGTCGCTGGAGGCCAAATTCAATTTGCGCATCAGGCCCCAGACGTATTTGGTGATGATGAATCCCAGGGCCAACATGATCAGAACACCGACGACGCTGACCACGATTATGAACTTGGTGGATCTTGAGGAGAGGATATCGGCGGTCTTACGGCGCTGCTCCAGTTCAGCAATTTCTGCGTTCAGACCGCCATCAATCGTGGCCAATAGTCTCTGCTCGGCGCTGCCCAGCAACCGGGCCAAGTTGACGGCCTCAGGGCTACTGTTCCCTTTCTGCTTAACCGTGATCAACGAGTCGGCGCTGGCAAGAAGCTCTTTTTTTCTGGCCTCCAGGTTCCGAACCAAGACAATTTCGTCGGACTCGTCGGCAAGGCCACCAGCGTTTTCTTCCACCAACAATCTCAGTTCATTGATGGCCTGGTCCAACTTTTCGTCGGTGATACTCAATGCAATCAATTCTTCCTGGACCAGGCCATCAACGTCTTTCGCAGAATTTTCGTCGGAGAAAAATGCAATGCTGATGGCCTGATCATGCAATTGCAGGGAGAGTGCTCGGACCTTTCCCATGGCCACAAATTCTGATGCAGAGTTATCGGCAATAGCATCCAGCTCCCGGACCAAAGTCCTGCTGCTGCTGAATCCAACATAGCCAATTGCACCGCCGATGCAAGCCAGTACAAAGAAGCCCAATATCATCCTGGGAAGCAAGGCCACGCTCATCCTCTGAGAGTCCCACAGGGATTGTCTGAGAGAAATTAGGTGGGAGCGTCCTTTAAATATCATGCGATTATCCTGTTCAATTGCGCCATTTTGCCTTCACCCACGGGTGAACCAAGCCCAAATGGTCGAAGGCATTTATTCAAAGATACAATTGATTCAGGATTATTCCCCATGGGCAAACCCACGTCTTGTTCGTGGGTATCCACCTAGATTGCTGCTCCCTTGGCTAGATTCAGCTAGGTGAGAAATCATCGCGAACCGGAACAGCAGTCGCCACTGCGTTGGCGGCAGCGACTAGAGGCCAGCGTGGGCCGCAGGGTTGATCAAATAGAGTTGAAGGGGTTGTTGTTCAATGCCCCATGGTGGCTGATTATTCGCCAACTTCTATGACACATTCAACGATGACCGCGTTGTTGCCCGGCAGAGCACTCATTCCGGGCGCTGAGCGGCTGTGGCGGCCCGATTCTCCAAATAGCTGAACGAAGAGGTCTGAGGCGCCATCAACCACTTGCGCCTGTTCGGTAAAATCAGGCGCGCTGTTCACCATCCCCACCACTTTCAGGATTCGGCTGACCCGGTCCAAGTCGCCTATTTCCGCTTTCATCCGGGCCAGCAGGTTCAGCGCGCACCACCGGGCGGCTTCATAGCCCTGAGCGGTGGTCAAGTCGGCGCCCAACTTGCCCACGATGCGGGAGCCGTCGGCCAGCAACGACCCGACTCCAGCCATCCAGACTACGTTGCCGCTGCGGGAAGCCGGCAGGTAGTTCCCCGCTGGAGGGGAAAGCGGTGGCAACTTGTAGCCCATTTGGGCCAATTTTTCTTCGACTTGCGACATTGGCGGCTTTCGGTGGGGCAGGCCCACATAGGTTTAGGCCGGAGCGCTAAAGCCCCTCAAAACGGGCGTCTCTCCAGTCCAAGGCGGCCCGAAGTCCCTTTTCCCGGCGGATGGCGTTGAACTGTTCCTGCTCCGGGGTCATGGTAGTATCGAAATGGGTCATCAATTCCAGGTTGTGCTGTACCGAAGTCAGAAAGCCCATACCTTCCAAAGCCCGGTTTACTGAGATTTTGGTCATTCTCACGCCCACTTCCGGCAACATGGTAATCTTTCTGGCGACCCGCTCACATTCCTCCATCAGGCTATCGTGGGGAACCACTCGGTTCACCAGACCAATGCGCGCCGCCTCATGGGCGTCCACGGTATCACCGGTCAGCAGCATCTCTTTGGCATTGGCCAAATTCACGCTGAAAGGCGTAATCAGCAGCGGGGGGCCGATACCGGCCCTGATCTCCGGCTCGCCAAGCACCGCTCGCTCAGAGGCCAACTTGATGTCGCAGATCTGGACCAACTCGCAGGCTCCAGCCAGCGCATAACCATTTACCGCCGCTATTACCGGCTGATTCAGGTTCCACACCATCAGGAAAGTATCGATGTAGCTCTTGAGATGCTCACGCCAGTCAGCAGCCCGCATTTCGTAGGGGTCGGCATCGTCCGGGCCGCGTTCCAGGTCAAACCCCGCTGAGAAGGCCCGGCCCGCACCAGTGAGGATCACCACCCGGATGTCGGGATCAACGGCGATAACCTCCATTGCCTCACGAAACTCCGCCATCATCTGAGGGTTTAGGGCGTTTAGCTTCTCGGGCCGATTCAACGTGAGATAGCAGATTTGGTCCTTCTTCTCGTAGATCAGACACTGGAAAGCCACTAATGAAACTCCTCTAAAGAAAAACTGGCGCTGAAACCCGGAATCGATTCGATCAGACCATTATCAGCCAGAGCAGAAACTCCTGGCAGAAACTCCTTAGCGCAGATACAAGTATAATTTCAGCCTCTCTCTTAAGTCGAGAGAAGCTGAAGAGAGAGCGGCGACTACTGGGAATTGAACGGTCTAAAGGGATGTGTATCAGGATGATTGGCGACGGCTAGAACAATCTAGGGGCTCTCCCGGATCTCAATCGACTCCACAATAATCGGTTCCAAAGGTGAAGAGCGGTCAGGCCCCCCCACCTCAACTCCTGCTATCGCGTCCAGGGTCTCAATCCCCTGGGTGAGTTCACCGAAAATAGTATAGTTGGGACCCAAGTTATAATCAGCATGAATTATGAAGAACTGGCTGCCGTTGGTGTTTGGTCCAGCATTGGCCATGGCGACGATTCCGCGATTGTAGGACCTGGTTACCGGCTCGTCGGCAAAGCGATAGCCTGGGCCGCCCATACCGGTGCCGGTGGGGTCTCCGGTCTGCACCATGAAGTTTTGAATTACTCTATGGAAGGTCACCCCGTTGTAGAACCCTTCCCTGGCCAGGAAAACGAAGTTGTTCACGGTTATCGGCGCTTCGTCGGCATATAGTTTCAGCACCATATCGCCCTTGTTGGTAATCAGGGTGGCGGTGTAGCTTTTATCAACATCGATAGTCATCAACGGAGGCGCGCCATACTGCTTATGGCTAATTCCACTGGCCGCTCTGGCCATTTGAGGCGTGGGAGTGCTGACCGGGTCCTGGGTGGGGGTGGGGAGAGGTGCAACCGTGGGCGCACCCTCAGGCGCAAAAGTTGGGACTGCGGGTGGAGGCGTTGGAGTGACAATGCACCCAGTTAAGACAATCGCCAGGGTCAATATTCCAATCAAGCAGGCAGGTCTTTTGAAGTTCATCAGTTAACAACCGTTACGGTTCAGAGATTATTGTCGATCCGGGTTGCCTGGCAATAATAGGACCTGCCAGACGCAATACCAACCTCTTTAGTAGGGTCGGGTAATTTTGGCTACCTCTTTCAGTTGTTCCATGCTGAAGTTGGAGGATTGACAAACGCCGATTGTTTTCGCCTCGTACTCAGCAATTGTCTGCACCATCTCCGGTATGCGGTCGGCCAACTCAAAGGGAATATGGGACACTCCGTGCTTATCACCGTGGAGCAAGTCCCCGGTCTTGACCGTCAGGCCTCCAATTGTCACCGGTATGCCGATGTCCACCAGATGGACGTAAGCATGGGACACTGAGACCTCTTTTGCGAAGAATTGGAACCCTAACTCGTGCACTTCGTCCAGGTCTCTGACGGTTCCGTCGGTGGCTACCCCCACCGCGCCCAATGCTTTGTGTATGTTGCCCTGAACCTCTCCCCAATAGGCTCCCAGCGGCGGGTTGTCAATGTCATGGAGCACAATGAAGCGGGGCGCGGGTACTGAGGCGATCAAGTCCCACCAATCCTCCCGAGAAACGGTGTGACCTTCGCCCTGGTTGGCGCTGATAACTCCGGTTACGGCATACCCTATTGTCGGCGGAAAGTCCGGGAAGATTGACCTGATTTCGGGCAGCATAAATCCTTGGTTTTTGGGCCGAAAGTTAAACCCTTCGATCGCGTTGCAAATGCTTGGGCCATCTATCTGCCGCAAGGCTTTAAGCGTCGCTTCGCTTGCTGTCTGATACATAGTGGACCTCCTTGGGTCGGGTTCCGCGCTCTAAATTTCTATGTTTCAACGCTGGCATCCTGCTCCAAACGCCCAGAACAGGACGAATACTGACACGGGCAAGAGCATACCAGAAACTGCCTGATTGGTGAAGGCTGTCTGGCCCGAGTGATAAGGCGATCGCATCTGAGAACCGCTTCTCCGTCATTGCGAGCGAAAGCGAAGCAATCTCAGGGGGACGTCGTCGCTCACGCTCCTCGCAAAGACCCCACGCCAGCCATATGAGACGAGATTGCCATGCCCGTTTGACAAAATTCGGGCACGCCGGAGAATCAGTCGTCCCAATAAAAGGAGCCGTCATCGGAAGGCGGGCGAATCTTCCGAATTACGTATCTGACCGACACTATGGTTACCACAATCAAAATCAACCCGCTGAGAAACCAGGAGTTGAACAGCAGGAATGGTGTGGCCGGATTAAACCTCCCCGACGCAGACCGTGACCGTCCCGAATCACTGGTCGCCCAGTTGGCCTCCAACCCCGCCAGGTCGAAACCATAGGTCGCCCTCAAGGCCAGGTCAACGTTGTTGCCCCGACGCAGGCTGGCCAAGAATCGCTGGAAGGATTCAACCCCGTGTTCCTCAATGAGGTATGCAACCACGCTCTCTGATTTCAGGTAGAAATAGTTTATGCCTTGAGGCGTGCCAGACACCACCGACATAGCCCGCAGAGGCAATCCTTGAGAACTCAGGCTTTGACCACTGTAGGGCCTGGAACCTGGTTCGACGTAGCTGGCGAATCCCTCATCCAGCCACGCTGGTATGGGTCTGCCGCCAGATTCAAGGGATTGCTGCAACATCAGATGGGCCGATTCGTGCACTATAATGCGGGAATCCAGCCCAATGCCCAGGAACACTCCAGACGACGGGAAGGCGAACCCGTGGAATACCTGTTGCTCAGTAATCGTTCGGCTTTGATTGGGGAAGGCCGGCGTGGCTTCCCGAAAGCTGTTGTAGACGAAACCGCGAAATGGGTCTACCTGTTGTAGCTGCAAGAGGCTGCTTACCCGGCTCAAGTCTTCGGCCAACTGATCAGCCAGGCCCGCCACCGTAGACTGGGAAATATCGTGGTAGAGGAGGGTCAAAGGGCCGGCATCCAGCTCTTGCCACTGGTAACGGTTATCGAAATACTCAAAAGTGTTGAGCTGGGTTTCCAGGGAATTTCCGACCCCATCTGAGAAGCTGTAGTAATACTCAATGTTGGTGCCCGGAGGTAGATGCACCGAGTCTTGCAGCAGATTCCCGAATCTTAGCGTTGCCCTATTTTGTGGCCCACTTTCCGGGCCGTTTTCCGGGCCATTTTCTTGGGGAAGTTCGACGCTGGCATAGGTCCAGGCCCTGGAGCCGACAATTCGGTAGTTTACTCTGGCTTGCACCAACTGGTTAATCGACTCAACCGTCGCCACGAATTCCAGTCGGT
>JACZRM010000263.1 GCA_022576105.1 Chloroflexota bacterium
GGGACTCTCCTGCTGGCCATCTCGTTGGCTTGTTCCAACGCAACTCCAGCCCCAGCGGCGGGAGTTGCCGCCGGCGAATCTTCCCCCCGCCCTGGTGGCCCGCAGTTTAGCGCCATTCTGGTGACCAGCGATCTGGCCGTCGGCGCTAACCGGGTGTCCTTTGGGCTGATCGACCGGGACGGGATGCCGGTGCGTACCGACGTGGCCCAGGTGCAGTCGGTCTACTTTGCGCCGGGCGACAACCAGGGACAGGTCAAACAGACGGTTAACGCACAGTTTCGGGAGTGGCCTCCCACTGGAACACGGGGAGTGTTTGTCACCAACCTGGAGTTCGACGTGGCCGGGGAAGGCACCACGGCTAGCCCGGGATATTGGGGACTTAGGATTACGGCAACCACCGGAGAGGGTGTGGCGGTGGAGGCCGAGACCGCGGTCCGGGTGGCGGCCCGTTCATCTACCCCTGGTATCGGTGAACTTGTGCCCCGCAGTGTGACTCCCACCGGCCGGGACACCGACGACCTGTCCACAATTTCCAGCGCCAACCCGCCTGACCCCAGCCTGTACCGGCTTTCCATTGACCAGGCCCTGGACCAGGGAAAGCCGCTGGTGGTGGTTTTTGCCAGCCCGGCGTTCTGCGTCAGCGCCACCTGCGGCCCTCAGGTGGAGATGGTCTCCCAGGTGCAGGAACGGCATCAAGGCGAAGCCAACTTCATACACGTTGAGGTTTTTGAGAATCCCCATTTGATGCAGGGTGGTCGTCCCTCCGGCGGTTGGGTGGCCACGGTGGACGAATGGGGAATGCTCAGTGAGCCCTGGACCTTTGTCATTGATGGGGATGGCCGGCTGCACGCCAAGTTTGAGCAGTTCGTTCCGGCCGATGAGATTGAAGCGGCGCTGCGGGAAGTTTTGTAATCCTAGTCTTCTATCTTTACGATCACTAGCAAGCCGTCGCGCTCCACATATGACACCAGGACTGTCTGTCCCAGCAGTTGGTGCTCTTTCAAGTGCGAGGGGGTAAATCCTACGAACCCTCCGGTTTGATCACCGGCCTGATCAGTAGTAAAGGTGAATTCTCTCCCAGACTCGTCTCGAATCCGCAGGGTTTCCACCTGGGCGATGTTACGGGCGACTACCTCAATTATCTGTCCCCGGACCTGCAATGTGGGGGCGATGCCGTCCTCCGGCGGTCCGCCTCCACACCCAGGAGCGAATATCAACAGCAGGGCGAAAACCGCCAGGAACCGGCTGACCGGTTGCCTGAAATACAGTGGTCTAATGTACATCAGAAGTGGCATTACCCCAGGAACGGCGGCTGCCGTTTAGCGGAACCGGAAGACTTTGACTGCAACCAATGCGGTAATAACCACCCACCCGGCCAGCGCCGCCAGTTGAGGCCAAACGTCCCATATTTGGGCGTTGTAAATGGACACGTCTCGCATGGCCGAAATCATGGGTGTTAGGGGCAGGGCCTGCACCGCGTAGGGGAGCAGCCAGGGCAGGGATTTTGTCGAGAAAAAGGCCCCGGCCAGGAACAACATGGGTAGAGCGATGGCGTTGCCCATGCCCGAAGCTGCTGCAGGCGTGTCGGCCCAGGCGGAGACGATGAATCCCAGATTTAAGAACACCAAACTGCCCAAAATTACGATGATGAATATCCAGGCTACATTGCCGTTGACCTGCGCCCCGAATACGAAAACCCCCACCGATAATATAACGGCGGCCTGAATCAGCGCCAGCAGAAGATGGGCCACAATCTCGGCGGCAAAGTATTTCCAGATGGGCAGCGGCGTAACCAGCATTCGCTTCAGAATGGACTGGTTTCGATAGGTGCTGATTTTGACCGCGATGGAGATTATGGAGTTGGTCATGATGCCCAGGCCTACCAGGCCCAGTAACGCTACATCGAAAAACGAAACATGCTGCACCGGAATTTCGGTGGTTACCAGCGCCTCCGGGGTGCTTGGTTCAGGGTTCTCGCCGGCTTGCGACTTCTGGACCAAGTTGGTGATAACCGCCGTTACCAATTGATTGCGCTGGGGGTCGTTGCTGCTGTAGGTCAGGGCCGGCGCCGACTGGGCGGCTTCGCCGAATCCAGCGGGCAGGACCAACAAGAAGTCCAGAGACCCGTCCTCTATCCGGCGCAGCCCTTCGGCCAGAACCGGCGTTTCCTCAAGGGTAAGAGAATCCAGGCCGGAAATCTGCTGCAGCAACTCCTGAGATTGCGTAGTGCCTGCCAGGTCAATTACGGCCAGACGTATGGTGCTCCCACCGTACTTGCTGAACAGGCCAAACATCACCACCAGCATCAGCGGAAAAAACAGCGCCCAGAATGCGGTTTGGCGGTTGCGGACCATCATTTTGAGGTTGGCGGCGGTCAGGGCCAGCATGGTCAGTCCCGCAGCTCGTTGCCGGTCAGTTCCAGGAAAACGTCTTCCAGGCTAACCGGTTCGATGTTCAGACGCTCCAGACGGACGCCATTATGCACGATACCTTCCAACACCTTGTCCAGCGCTCCAGGACTGTCGCTCAACCGGATCAGGTAGGTATTTCCTTCTTGAAGCTGCACCGAAGAAACCGCCCCATTCAGGGAGAGCAACTGGCCTTCAGTCAGGGGTTCGGTGGGGGTTAGGCTCACCGTGTAGGTTGCCTTCAAGCCGTTAATCAGGTTTTGGGGAGTGTCGGTAGCCACCAGCCGTCCCTGGTCCATAATGGCCAATCGGTGGCACAGGGCCTCGGCTTCCTCCATGTAGTGGGTGGTCAGCACCACGGTAACGTCTTTTTGGTTAATCTCTCGAATCAGCGCCCAGGTGTTGCGGCGGGCCTGGGGGTCCAGGCCGGTGGTCGGTTCGTCCAGAATCAGCAGCTCTGGGTCATTGACCAGGCTGGCGGCAATGGAGAATCGCTGCTGCTGCCCGCCGGATAGCTGGCGGACTCGCTGGGTGGCCTGGTCTTGCAGTCCGACCTGTTCCAGAAGCCGGTTGGCGGGAATTTGCCTGGGGTAGAAACTGCCGATCAAAGAGAGGATTTCCCGAAGGTTC
>JACZRM010000264.1 GCA_022576105.1 Chloroflexota bacterium
CGGGGCCAGTCCCCCTTCTACAAATTGCCGGGCGGAGCAATTCTGGCCGGGGAGCATCTGGCCGACGCTGTGGTGCGGGAAGTGTTGGAAGAGACCGGAGTGCATACCCAGTTTGACGCCCTGGTCTGCTTCCGCCACTGGCACGGCTACCGCTACGGGAAGTCGGACATCTACTTCGTGTGCCGCCTCCGACCGTTGAGTGACCAGATCACCATGCAGGAAGAGGAAATCGAAGACTGTCTCTGGATGCCGGTGGACGATTTCCTGGAGTCAGAGGAAACCAGCGTGTTTAACAAGAGCATCGTCAGTGCCGCTCTGGACAGCCCCGGGGTTTCCCCTTCCCGAATCGCCGGTTTTGAGGACGGGGCCAGGGAATTTTTCATGCCCAATGGGTGATGCTTCCCCGCTGGTCGATTGTCCTGGTCTACTGGTTCTGGAGCGTAATTTTCAGCACGAACTTTTCATTGATACGCCGATGATACGTGGTGCGCCGATGATACGCCAAGGCAATATCCTGCGGCTGTCCGGTGCAGGTCTCATCCTTCCATACGGTTCTGGAACCGATTGCGCAGCACTACCGCCACCGCGTTCATGGACAGCAGCAATACCAGCAGCACGATGATTCCGGCGGCGGCCGCCACATGGAATTCCTCCTTGGGCCTGGATACCCAGTTAAAAATTTGAATGGGCAGCACGCTGAATGGGCTCATCGGCCCGTCAGGACTGAATGGCACGAAGGTCAAGGCCCCCATGACCAGCAGTGGCGCGGTTTCTCCCAGAGCCCGGCTGACCGCCAGGATTACTCCGGTCAAGATCCCGGGGAAAGAGTAAGGCAACACCAGAGTCCATACCACCTGCCAGCGGGTGGCTCCCAGAGCGAATCCCCCTTCCCGCAACGATGGCGGCACCGCGCGGATGGCCTCTTGGGCGGCGATTATCACTATCGGCAGAATCAGCAGCGCCAAAGTTAGCCCACCGGCCAGCACGCTTTTGCCCAATTCCATCATCCGCACAAAGATTTCCAACCCCAGAATCCCATAAACAATGGAGGGCACTCCGGCCAGGTTGGCTATGTTGATCTGAATTATCCGGGCGTACCATTTCTTCTCGGAATACTCCTCCAGATAGATGGCAGTTCCCACTCCCAGAGTGAATGCCAGGAATCCGGCAATACCTACCACGTAAATGCTGCCCAGCAGAGCAGCTTGAATGCCCGCTCGTTCCGGAAAACGCGAAGGGAAACTGGTCAGAAAGTCCCAACTCAAACGGGTCAATCCCTGGGAAAGCACGTTGTAGAGCAGCATGGCCAACATCGACAGGCCAATGAAGATGGACAGGAGACAAAGCCCGTAGAAAATGCGCCCTTTCAATTTGCGCCGGCTCATGCTCTTTCTAAATTGCGTATCGGTGATTAACGCCACTACTCGTAAGCCTCCCGGAATTTGCGCACGACGACCTGGCTCAGAAAGTTCATACCCAGGGTGATGACAAAGAGACTCAACGCCACCGCGAATAGAGTCCTGAAAGCCAGGGTGCCGTTGGGGGCGTCTCCCAGGCTCACTTGGACGATAAAGGCGGTCATGGTTTCAATGGGAACAAAGGGGTTCAGGGTAAAGTTTGGATTTTGACCGGCGGCGATGGTCACGATCATGGTCTCGCCGATGGCCCGGGACATGGCCAGGATAAACGCGGCGACAATGCCGGAAAGGGCGGCTGGCACCACCACCTTGGTGGCCACCTCAAGTTTGGTGGCCCCCAGGGCGAAGGCGCCTTCTCGCAGGGAACGGGGCACTGCCAGCATAGCGTCCTGACTCAGGCTGGAGACCATCGGCAGAATCATGATGCCCATCACAATCGACGCGCTCAGGCCGTTGAATACCGAAATGTCGTCGGATATCTGTCGGAGCAGCGGCGTTACAAACAAGAGGGCGAAGTACCCGTAGACCACCGTGGGTATTCCGGCCAGGACTTCCAGAACTGGTTTCAGTATTCGCCGCACACTTGATGGGGCGTATTCGGCCAGATAGATGGCGCTGAGCAGACCCAGCGGCAGCGCAACCACCATTGCGCCCACCGAGGTGAGCATGGTGCCGGCAATCAGCGGCCAGATGCCGAAATGTTTCGACGCAAACAAAGGGGTCCACTTGGTGCCGGTCAGGAATTCCCAAATTGAGACTTCTTGAAAGAAAAGAGCGGCCTCAAATACCAGGATCGAGACAATGCCGATGGTGGTGAATATGGAGATGGCGGCGCACAAAATAAGCACCAGCCGGATCAAATGTTCGGGCAGGTACCGACGCCAGCGAGGGCCCGCCAGCAGTTCAATCTGGTGCTGGATGCCTTCAAGGGTGATCAGTTGTTTGATGGGATTAATCCGCATCGAGACACCGGTCTAATGGTTCATTATTTACCATTGGGGGCCTGCTGAACCATGGGTTGCGCCTGCTGAACCATGGGTTGCGTATGAGCTTTTGTTGACAATTGGCGCACCCGTACCCCTGGGGAAATCCCCTACCCGCCGCGCAGTACATCAGCCACCGTGCCTTTCTGCGGGGATTCGCCGCCGAATATGGTCCCGGTGGCGCCTGCCTGGAACCTGGCCAGAATCAGGTCGTAAACTTCATCCGGAAAGGGAATGTAGCCAACTTCCAAGACTAGTTTCCGCCCCTCCGGACTGAGGAAGTACTCGACGAACTGGCGGATGTGGGCCTCTTGCGCCGCGTCGGCGCGGACGTAGATGAAAAGAGGACGGGACAACGGGGCGTAGGAACCGTTGTTGATGGTCTCATGGCTGGGCGCAACACACCCGTCGCCGCCGTCAATGGCGATGGCCCTGAGGCGGGAAGTATTCTCAATGTAATAGGCGTATCCCAAGTAGCCCAGGCTGCCCTGGTCGCCGGAGATCCCCTGCATTAGAACGTTGTCGTCTTCAGAGGCGGTGAAATCGCCCCGGGAGGACTGGACCTGGCCGTTGATGTTCTCGGTAAAATAGTCGAAGGTGCCCGAATCAAAGCCGG
>JACZRM010000265.1 GCA_022576105.1 Chloroflexota bacterium
CTCTTTGGCGTTTCCCTTGAACAACTCATAGGTGTCATTGTAGGTAACGCAGGGCGACTGAACATGGATCATGGCGAACCCTTCGTGGTTCATTCCCCGGGTAATCAAACCGGCCAACTGCCTGGGGTTGCTGGAGAATGCCGATGCGACGAAAGAAACCCCCAGAGTGAGATACAGTTCCAGAGGATCGGTTTCTAGCTCCATCTTACCGAAAGGCGTTGAGCTGGTGATGGTTCCCTCCTTGGTAGTGGGGGAACTCTGTCCCTTGGTAAGCCCGTAGACCCCGTTGTCCATGATTACGGCGCATATATTCAAGTTTCGGGCGGCCTGGGGGCCAATGTGTTCCGCGCCGATGCTCAGGAAGTCCCCATCTCCGGCCACCACCACCACATTCAGTTCCGGGCGGGCCATCTTCACCCCCATGGCAATGGGCAGGGAACGCCCGTGAATACCGTGGAACCCGTAGGGCTGATTGCCTTCCAGGAGGTGAACTAGATTTCCGGAACAGCCGATACCGGCGACCACAACGTTATTCTCTATTGGCTGGCCGCTCTCTTCCAACCGGTCAATCATGGCAAATTCCAGGGCCCGTCGGACGCCGAAATCGCCGCAGCCGGGGCACCACTTGAAATCGTACTCGGGATTCTTCTTGCTCATGCCCGTACCATCTCCTTTTGATGGGACTGAGTCATTTGATTGATCCTCTCCACCAGGTCCCTTACCTTGAAGGGCAAGCCCGTGTACTGAGTAATTGACTGAGCGTTAACGCCCAATGACCGCAAGATGGAGGAGAACTGCCCCTGATAGTTGAGTTCCGGTACAATCACCAGTTCCTTTTGTTTCAGCTCTTCCAACAGTTTGGGAGGTAGTGGATTGAGGAACATGGTGTAGTACCAACCCAAGGACTTGCCCTGTGCTTGCAATTGCTGGTACGCCTCAGCTACTGGGCCTTTTGAACCGCCCCAAGGCATCACCGCTATCGGTGAATCAGTGTTTTCGCTTTCGTAGTGACCGTCTTCCAGCAGCTTCAGCTTGCTGAAACGACGCTCAGTCATCTGTATGTGCCGCTCAGGAAGGTGGGTGGTGTCACCCATCTCATCGTGCTCGCTGCCGTTGGCGACATAAGACCCCGGGCTGCCCGGTATGGACATGGCTGACAACTCATGCCCTTCATACCGGTTATATCCGTTGGAGCCCTGGTACACCTTGCGGCTCTCGGCTTTAATCTTGGATAGGTCCGGTTTGGGAATGTTTTGAACCCGCTCTGCCAGCGCCATCTCGGTCATCAGAATGACCGGCCCCTGGTATCGCTCGGCCCAGTTGAAGGCCCAGATGGCCCCAAAGAAGGCTTCCTCTACGGTGCCGACGGCGATGATCGGCAGCCTTACGTCGCCGTGGGCCGGGTACATGCAGGCCATCAGGTCCGATTGCTCCGTCTTGGTGGGCAGGCCGGTGGCGGGACCGCCCCGCTGCACGTCCACCACCACCAGGGGTATCTCGGCCATCCATGCCAGACCCAGACCCTCGCTCATCAGTGAAAACCCGGGACCGGCGGTGGCGGTCATCGCCTTTTTGCCGGCGAATCCAGCCCCCAAAAGCCCGGTGATGGACTCTATCTCTGAACTTACCTGGTAGGCAAACTTGCCGGGGCCGACCAGATTGCGTTCCATCCAGATCAGGATGGTAGTGGCGGGAGAGATTGGGTAGCCGATGTAAAAGTCAATGCCCGCAGCCATGGCGCCCAGGGCCAGGGCATCGTTGCCTTTGATCATCAACTGCGGGTAATCGGGCATTTTAGGGGGAGTTAATTCACCCAGAGCAAAGCCGCTCTGGGCGGTTTCCTCTCGACCTAACTTAATGGCTTTGATGTTGGAGCTGATAATTTCGTCGTCGTTGTCCCGGCCCCGCCTAAACCGCTTTTCAACAAACTCTTCCAGGTACTTTTGGGACATATTGACCAGGTGGGCCAACGCCCCAATCACTACCATGTTGGCGGCTCGGGTGTTGCCGGTGGACTTGGCTAGTTCATCAACCGGCAGGCCAAAGATTCTGGAACTACCTTCGGCCTGAAAACCTGCAAATTCTTTGTCGTTGGAGTTGTAGATAATTACCCCGCCGTCACGCACGTCGGCGGCGTGGCTTTCGTAGGCTTCCCGGTTAAAGGCCACCAGAACGTCTACTTCGTCACCGGCGCTGAGGATCGGTGCGTCGGAGATACGGACTTGAGTCCAGGTTGGGCCGCCCAAAATCTGGGACGGGAAGGTCGCGTAGGTTAACGCGTGGTACCCGACCTGGGTGGAGACTTGCGCTAACCCCTCAGCCGAGGTTACTACTCCCTGTCCGCCTTCACCAGCGAAGCGGACTACGAAGTCACGCATTTGCATCTATAGTCCTCCCGGCCTACTGGCGCGGTATTTTGTGTTGATACCAAGGGGTAAGGCTGAAGCCAAAGCTAAGTGGCTAAAAGACGTGGGTTTTGACGAGCCCACGGATGAGGGTTTTTCGGTGTTAGTCATGGCTGTTCGGTGGGAAAGACGGCCTTTGGACAGAGTGCTCCTCGCACCGGCCCGCACTGCTGATCCCTTGGTGTAATGAGGGAGTCTCATAGCTTTGCGAGTTTACAAGATGACAGTCGAATATATAAGCGAATATATCATCGAGGCTTGGCCGTTGTCAATTGAAAATGCCCTGGCCCCTGAGACTAATCTGTGATTAACCATCCCTCTGGACTAGAGCCCCGATACTAGGCGTCCCCTGCTCAGGTGGCATCCTGACTCAGCGCTCCCACCATAGAAGCAGGGTCATGCGCCAATTGGCCTGGTAATGTTTGCTTGGAGCGCTATCTGGTATCCAGTATATTGAGGAAAACCCCACCAGGACAGTGTGCAGGCCCTCAATTACCCAGGGAGTCAGACGCAGCGGCAGGCTTGCCAGCTTTGGTGAGGCAACGCCAAGCTGTGGAGCCTGTCTTCTCTAGCAGGCTGCTGAAGAAAGGGGTCTGAGTCCAGA
>JACZRM010000266.1 GCA_022576105.1 Chloroflexota bacterium
TACAGAGCCAGCGAGGTGGAATAGTCATCGCTGATTGACACGGCTTGCCGCAAGGCGGCCAGGGCTTCTTCGGCCCGACCTGCCTGGGACATTGCGTTGATCTCAGCGCGAAACGCCGGATACAGTTCCCTCCGACGAGAAGGGTCCAGGGTGAGGTATTGGGTGAGCAGGTTTCCGGTGGCCAGGTCAGTCATGCAACCCTCCGATACCCACTTGAACCGAGCCTCGGGAGATTAACCCGCCCTTTCGATCACTAACTTTGACCCGGCAGATGGCGGTTTCCACCGAAGAGTGCACCTCGATTACTTCCAGCGTCACCGCTATTCGGTCTCCGGGATAACAGGGTTTTAGCCACTTCATTTCCATGCTGTGTATCACACTGCCGGGGCCGGGCAAGTCCATGCCGACGATGGCCGAGATCAGGCCGGCCTGGATCACTCCGTGCGCTACCCGACGCTGAAACCCCAACTTCTGCGCCGCCTGGTCCGATTGATGAATCGGGTTGTGGTCGCCAAAGAGTTGGGCGAAACCCTCAATCATTTCATCGGTAATCGTCACTTCTCTACAAAAGGTGCGACCTACTAATGGCATATTGCCTCTTGGAATCACCAGCTTAGGTCCTTAAAGTATGCAGACTTTGAAGTATCCGGCATGGTTAGCCTTCGCCAGCCTGGGCGGTCCTGCCGCCGCGAATACCGGCGACAAAATCGACGGCACGCAGGGAAATTGAGACAACTAACCCCACCCACATCATAGAAATAAACACGGTGCTCAACCTGCCCTCGTGAATCAAATAAACGCCGATGAGCGTATGAATTATTGCCAGCACGAAAAAGGTGTAGCTATGTCCATGCAACCGGTACCATGCTGCTTTCAGGACTCTCTGCGAATAGTCGTTAGAGGTCATCGCCAGCACACAGGCATAGCTGAAGGCCACCAGTCCAATCCAACTTACTGCTGATATCAGGTCGGCCTGCAAGAAGACCCGGCCATCAACCTCTTCAACAAACAATCCGGGCAGCGCCCGCAAATCGCCCACGGCAAATGCCGCTACGTGCAGCCCGGAGGCAACCGCCACCGCGATACCCAATTGCCGCCGCCAGCACAACAGCGGCCGAAGGCCAGGCATCAGGTTAGCCGCCGGCCCGATGGACATGGTGAGAAACAGGATTATTACCGCGGCGTCGGCGAATCCCAAACCCAGCAGGCCCAAACTTAAGGGTTCGTCCTGGGTCAATGTGAATAAAAATGCCAGTGGCGCCAATGCCAAAAGCACCACCACATGCCGATACCAATGGCGCACTGAAGCCATGGCTATGGCCATTGGGGTATTGTATTGAACACGGTCTAAGCCGAATCCCAGCAGAACCAGCCTCCCATTTAACTGGATGCTGGTCTGGTTATATCAATCCTTTGGATATTTGCGAGGGGGCTAAAAGTGACCGTTCGGTTCAGATACTCGACAAAGCGGTATACACTGAGTAACAAGGGCGAGGAACCTGGTGCGTAATCGAAGCAAGAGTTGGGTCGGCAGGAGAGATGCGGCCAGGCACAGGACTACCAAGGCAAGATTCTATGCGCGCTCTACGGGAGTCTCCAAGGGCAAAAGAATCATTCCAGCTGGCAAAAGCTGAAATTCTAGGGAAATAATCTGCCCTCGCGATGGATTCTTGTACTACCCTTACCGTAGGAGTAAACTGAGCAATGAACGGTGGCAATCCAAACAAAAACCAATAAATTTGGTTGTTCGGTGTTATATCTTCTAAGATTGTTTTTTATTACTATACTTAAAAGGAATGGCACGTTCATACAGACCTTTTGATTAGACTATCCGCAGCATCAAACCCCCCTTATTCGGTTTAAATTTGATGCTGAAGTTAACCATCCGGCATAGGAGTGACAGATGGCCCCAGGGAAATATGACCTTTCCATTGCAATTGGTGGTGAGGCCGGACAGGGAATAGCCACGCCGGGCGACATTCTAGCCCGCATTTTCGTACGCCGAGGCCTGCACCTCAACACCTACAACGCTTATCAGTCCATCATCCGCGGGGGACACATCTTCCTAACTATGCGGGTATGCAACGAGGAAATTTACACTCATGGCGACAAGCTGGACTTGCTGCTATGCCTTAATCAAAACACCATGGACCGCCATCTACGCCTGATGGGGCCGGGGAGTCGAGTGGTTTACAACTCCGACGCTATCGAACCGGCCGCGGTAAATGACGGCGCAAATCTATGCCCAATTCCGGTAGGCCAGTTAACCCAGAGCCGCAACCGCCTGGTTCAGAATACCGTGGCCGTTGGAGTGGTGGCTTCTCTCATAGGCTTGGACTTCCAGATTCTGGAGGACAGCCTTACCCTACGGTTCCAGCGCCAGGGCGAGGCCATCGTAAGCGAGAACGTTAGCGTGGCCCGCGCTGGTTATGACTACGCAAAGGCCAACTTTGAACCTTTCCCGGACGCTCTGCCTTCCGGCGGCAAGCCACAGGCAGTTTGGTCTGGCAACGATGCGCTGGCCATGGGCGGCGCGGTGGCCGGCGTAAAATTCTACGCCGCTTATCCCATGAGCCCAGCAACGGGAATTCTCCACTGGATGGCGCAGAACGCCCGCAATCTGGGCATAATGGTGCGTCAGGCGGAGGACGAAATTAGCGTGGCCAACATGGTGATCGGCGCAGCCCATACCGGCTGCCGCGCCATGTGCGCTACCTCCGGCGGGGGCTTTGCTCTGATGACCGAGTCCATCGGCGCGGCCAGCATGATGGAAATTCCGGTGGTCTACATCGATGTGCAGCGGGCCGGTCCATCTACCGGAGTGCCCACCAAGACCGAGCAGGGAGACCTTTGGCAGGTATTGGGCGCCAGCCAGGGCGACTTCGAACGGTTGATTGTAGCGCCAAAGGATGCGCTGGACGCCTTCAACTGCATTCCCGAGATGTTCAACCTGGCCGATAAGTACCAATGCCCGGGAATCGTAATTTCAGACCTGCTAATCTCG
>JACZRM010000267.1 GCA_022576105.1 Chloroflexota bacterium
CTGGTGGAGGCGGGTTCCGGGGTTGGCGTAGTTGCTGTTGATGAACAGGCCACCAAGAATATTGAACCGATTGCGATTGATAGAAGGGCCTTCAATCCCATTATTGCCTACCTCTCTGATGGTGTTAAGGATTTCTGGAGTCGAAATATGCGCACTGAGAAACCTATCCTCTATGCCATGTTGTTATTGTAATTAACCTGGGACACTTAATTCAACGTCAAAACCAACGTCCCAAGACCACAACAACGCCTTTCTCCTTGTAACCGACTTACCTTTTTGCTAACATTACTTGGCCGAAGGAGATGCCTCTACTGCAGGCTGGCTGGCCTTCAGCATAGACCCCAGCGCGGCGAGCGTAGCCAAGCGGTCTAAGGCGCCTGTCTGTGGCACAGGAGACCACGGGTTCGAATCCCGTCGCTCGCCCCAACACCACCAACTTCGCCAAACGCGCCTGTAGCTCAACGGATAGAGCGCTGGGCTTCGGACCCAGAGGTTGCGGGTTCAAATCCTGCCGGGCGCGCCAAATCCCAGTAGAAAAATAGGCCCGGTGATTTGTCACCGGGCCTGATTCTTTGATTTGCTAACATCTTGCCACCCAACTTTGTGAACGTCCTGTGATAACTTATACGACTTCGACGGAGTTGCGGATGTTTGCGATTCTTCCTCCTATGGCCGAAAGCCCGGTCTTTAAGGCTTGGCTGTACCTGATCTAGGTTGATGGCGCCGGGGATTCAGGAATTAGATCGACCTGGATTCGATGCGGGATGGTTAAGGCAGGTCGCCGGCGGCCGACCTACGCAGCAGCCAACGGCCGAAGTCAGTAGTAGTGCAAAGCCCGTTCAGAAGCGATCGTTAAATCTCGTTGTGCCGATATGACGTTCTTGAGGCCGTCTTCTGACACTAAGAGTTTGGGCGCAGAGAAATATGCCCAAATTATTCCAATTGAAGCGGCGATTAGCACGGTACTGACGAAGATTGCCAGAAAGCCCATTCGCATCAGTATGTCTCCCCAAACTTAATCATAGCGTTATTGGTAGTGTCCTCGTAAGGGGCGGGCAACTGTGTATTTATTGGTGCGTGGTCGGTTAAGTATTACGCCACTCAGGTTATGGAAGCAGTGACAATCTCCGGGTGAGCCTCGAAGGGCTGTTTACAGCCCGGGGCGCTTGCCCAGAGTCACCGTCAGCGTTTCCGTCGTCTGGCCGGACTCGCCTTCCCGAAGCACCTTTATCTCAGCTTCATCCCCGGGCCTGGTGTGTTCAATCAGGTAGATAATTAGCTGGTTGATTCCATCAATCGGCTCACCATTAAGCGCGACGATCACATCTCCCCCCAGCCGAAAGTTGATGCCTTCCACGGTGCTGGTGGTATCGCCGCCTTGAATGCCTCCCTCGGCGGCTGGGCTTCCTTCGGCAACGTCAATAACCAGGGTGCCTTTGGTGTCGCGGGGCAGACCCATCATTTCGGCGGTGCCTGCGGTCAGGGTGGCGCCGCTGATGCCCAGCCAGGCATATTCGTAAAACCCGTCTTCGATGAGTGCAGGAATTACCCTTTTGGCGGTGTTGATCGGTACTGCGAAACCAATGCCCGAATTGGCCCCGTTATTGCTAATGATTTGGGTGGTGACCCCGATCACCATGCCCCTTCGGTCCAGCAGAGGCCCGCCCGAGTTGCCTGGGTTGATGGCAGCGTCGGTCTGGAGTACCTGTGGAATGGAAAACCGGCTGCCGCCGGTGCGTATGGTCCGTCCCACCGCGCTGATTATGCCGCTGGTAATGGTAAATTCTTGGCCGAAGGGATTGCCGATAGCGGTGGCCAGTTGTCCCGCTCTGACCGCCGAACTGTCGCCGATCTGGATCGGAGGCATGGGGTGGTCGGTATCCTCCACTTGCAGCACGGCCAGGTCCGAGTCTGGGTCGCTGCCCAGTACCTCCGCGTCAAGTTCGGTCCCGTCGGAGAAGATCACAATCACTCGCTCCGCACCGTCAATCACGTGATGATTGGTTACGATCCGGCCCTGGTCGTCCCAGACAAACCCGGAGCCGCCGCTGTGCCGAAAATCGGGAAATCCGGGCAGGTCAGGTAAATTGGAGCTTTGGCCCAGCTGACGGACCGAGCGAATTCGGACCACGGAGGGCACCGACCGGTCGTAAATACTGCTGAGCACAGCCTCGTAGGCAGCTACGATCGCATTCGGGTCCAGCGCATTTAACTCCAGGCCGCTGACTCCGGCCGGTACTGCATCGGATTGGAGCTGCTCCATCACATTGGAATCGGCGATCGGCCGGGGATTGGGCTGGGGCGCCCCCACGACCCCTGGTGTATCCGGTAATTCTGCTGGAACGGCATTGGTGGTGCAGGCCGAAACCAGAAATGCAAAGACCGACAGGGCGAAAAACCAGTGAACCGGTCGAACTGCTCGGCCATTCTTTGCCATTGTTGCGATTCTTGAGACCCTCGGTTCCCGCTGACTCATTTTAGGCTCCTCGTGATTCGGTCAGTTCCAGCCTCCATGTTACCAGAGAGAGGCCAGGTGCAGTGTTGTTTGGATGGCGCAGCTTGCCATCTTCGTCCCCTGGTCGAGCCTGTGCGCCTGGATCGATTCCGGCGGGGACGTTCAGCCCTGTCTTTGTATTCTACGTTGAGTCGGGAGTCAACGGATTTCAGGGTGAATTGCTATCCAGTTGCTGGCAGTCCGATTGCGGCGGGCGCCGATTGAAAATCTAAAAGGGCTATGCTACCTTAGTCCGGCGTGCTAATGTTTGGGAAGGAACCCGGCTGGGCCCGATTCCAGGTCCTCATGGAGTTGCCATTTTCGATGGAGATACCCCTTTGAGCCAGAGCCGAGAGGTTGCGGGTCAGGCCTCAGGGCAGGCGGTCCACATTGAGTGGCGCGCCTGGAGCGTTGCCGCGTTTGAGCAGGCCCAAGAGGAGAACAAACCGGTGTTGCTCTCCATTGGCGCGGTGTGGTGCTATTGGTGCCAGGTGAT
>JACZRM010000268.1 GCA_022576105.1 Chloroflexota bacterium
TGGATTTCAGGACATTAAAAGAATGTTTCACCTGCGCGGTACCTGTGAACTCGTTCTTCGCGGTAAGGAGGGTACCCCACGTGTTTGCTTCTGGCTCTGGGAACATCAGCCGTATTCCTCAGTGCCAGACGCAGCAATTCTGCACTGGGTTCCAGGGTACCAATCACCGTGCGGACACTGGGCACATTAATCACTTGACGTAGGCGATAACGGCAAAGATGGCTTGGTCTCGTTAACTCTTAATCACAGCGAATAACCGACCGAGTTCGTTGTAAGCGACGCCACGGTTGGTGTAGGCCAGGGCGTCCTGGGGGTCGAGTCGGATGGCCTCATCGTAGTCCTCGCTCCCCCATCACTTGGGTGTAGTGACCAAATAGTGACCAATGCACCCAACAAGAAAGCCCCTTAGAGCTTCTAAGGGGCTAATTTTATATCTAATCCCAATGGTGACCCGCCCCGGGATCGAACCGGGAACCTACGGATTAAGAGTCCGTTGCTCTGCCAGTTGAGCTAGCGGGCCAAACAGACTGTTCGACTCTGGCAACCCAGACTATCAATATCGCCATTGGTTGTCAACACAAACCCTGGCGGCGGCCCTCCGCTTGTTGGGGCCTTGCTCCAAAAGCCAACGAATAATTCCACCTGTTAATGGTTCGACGGGTCCGACTCTGTCGCGACTCTCGTTGAAATCGGAGCTCACCACGAGCGGGTTTGTCCGTTGGGCCTGAGCCACTTCGACAAGCTCAGAGCCCGGCCTGAGTTGATCGAAGAGACAGGCCGGTCGAAGGGCGTCTTAAGATTATTCCAAAGGTGAGACCTAAACCCGACTTTTAGAACAAGGCCGGTCGTCGGTGCAATGGTAAACAACAGACGAACATTGAACTATCCAGCGGCATCCCGACCCACCTTGGCTCCCAGGTGCGTCGATTCCGACGTTCAGACCCCGTGTTCAAGACGATCGATCAAACGCCTGGGAAGGCCGGCGTCCTCCATTTTGCGTTGCGTGGCCTGAATATCATAAAATACCCGGTGGCGCTCCAATGTGTGCTTTTCCTCATCATATATGGCATAGCTGGGCTTGGGATTGCCATCTCTCGGCTGTCCCACGCCGCCGGGGTTGATGATCCAACGACGGTTGTCCAGCGCAATTACCTGGTCTTCGGGAAATTCCTCAAACTCTGGCTCTCCCTGGTCTTCCTTACAGAGAAAAGGAATGTGAGAGTGCCCAACCAGGCAGAACTGGGTCTGCAGCAGGTCCAACGTGCCCAGGGCCGCATCCTGGCTTACCAGGTATTCCCAGACCGGCGACCGCAGACTACCGTGCACCAGCGTGAAGGGTTCAACGACCGCTACTTCCGGCAGCGATTCCAGAAATTGGGCCGAGCCCGGAGCAAGCTGCTCGGTAGTCCATCTGGCGGCGGCGGCGGCGGCCTCGTTAAACAGGGCGGTTTCCAATTTGCCAATGGCGGCGTGATCGTGGTTACCGGCCACCGTTAAAAATTGAAATTCCCGGAGCCGTTGAATACAGGCGTTGGGGTCTGGGCCATAGCCTACCAGGTCTCCTAAACCCCAGACAGCGTCAAAACCGCCCCGCTGATCGGCATCGGCCAGCACCGCCTCCAGGGCTTCCAAATTGGCGTGGACGTCGGAAAGAATTAGCGCTCGCATGGTTTTAACATCGAAAATCGCCAGCGAGAATCCCGGCCGGGACCGACGACCGCCGTAACCAGCCTGGCGCTGTTGACAGAATCAGGATGCGCAATTAACCTCCTGCTTGTTTCAGCCAAACCAAGAATCGATCTACAATCCACCCAACAGGGGGAAGCTCATGGTAACAGCACTGCCCAGGGTCCACATAGTGGCCACCGGAGGAAGTATCGCTGGAATCGGCCCCAACCGTCTGGACTACATTCTATATCCAGAACTGGGAGGCCACCTGACCATCGCTGAGTC
Source organism: Chloroflexota bacterium (assembly GCA_022576105.1). The sequence goes on from JACZRM010000268.1 coordinate 1,954, forward strand.
ACTGGCTAGAATCCCGGAAGTCGGCGGCATCGCCCAGGTGGACGGTGAGGACCTGATCAGCGTTGGCAGCACGGCCATCGGCCCAGAGGAGTGGCTGAAAATCGCAGCGGTGATCAACAAAACGCTGCAGGGCCACACTGATGGCGTAGTAGTAACCCACGGCACGGCAACTCTGGAGGAGACCGCTTACTTCTTGCATCTGACCGTCAAGTCCAGCAAACCGGTCGTGATAACCGGCGCTATGCGCCCGCCGACGGCCCTCAGCACCGATGCCGACCTGAACCTTCTGGACGCGGTTCGTATTGCCGCCAGTCGGCAGGCAGCCGGCAAGGGCGTGCTCACAGTGCTGAACAATGAGATTCAATGCGCCAGAGACGTGACCAAGACCAATACTTTCCGCGTGGAGACCTTCAAGTCAAATGAGCTTGGTTTTCTAGGTTACGCCGATTCCGACGGCGAGGTGGTGTTCTACCGCGCTCCACTGCGCAAGCATACCACCGGTACTCCTTTTCAAATCGGCGAGGATACCAAGCTGCCCCGGGTGGACATCGTTTATTGCTACGCGGGAGCCGACGAGCTGCTGATTGACGCCGTGTGTCAGAACGGTTCCGACGGGCTGGTGGTGGCCGGTTTTGGCGGCGGGACTTTCCCGCCGAAGGTGTTTGATGCGGCTGCCAGAGCGGTGGAACAGGGCATAACCGTGGTGCTGGCGTCTCGCTCCAGCGCCGGACGGGTGGTGATGACTCCAAAGAAGCAGGAACAGGGGTTCATTGTATCCGACAATCTGCTGCCTCAGAAGGCCCGGGTGCTGCTAATGCTGGCGCTGACGGTGACTCAAGAACGCCAGGAAATTCAAAAAATGTTTCTTGATTTTTAGCGCCTGCCAACGATGGTATCCAACACTTGACCAGAGGCCTCAATTTCACAAGTCACGTCACGAACATTTTTTAGCTCCGCTGTTTGGCGCCTCTGTGGCAAGCCCATTTCAGTCTAAATGCTAATCCAAATGCTACAATAAGTTGGCAGACCACG
>JACZRM010000269.1 GCA_022576105.1 Chloroflexota bacterium
GTCATCAGCTCCATTGAATATTGGCTCAGGCCCTACCAATAGAATCGAACAGGCGCTTCAAGGTAGCATAGCCGATGCCCAACTCTCGGGCAGCTTGAGTCCGGGAGATCCTACCTCGTTCGATGCGCTCCACTACTTCGGTGAATCGCTGCTCAAACTCAGGCCTTTCACTGACCTTGGGGCGACCGATGCGTTTGCCCTGTTGGCGGGCCCGCTCCATTCCAGCCAACACCACGTCCTGGTGGACCTGCTCCGGTCAGAATCCTCATACCAGATAGTCTCTCCAGCCAGGGGCCCTGGGATTACTTGGGCTTTGACTCGTTGCGGTGGTCTCCAGTACGTCGGGCTCGGGTCAGGGTTAGGGTCGGGAAGCGTTGCTATCACTGGAGTCGCTGTTACCTGAACCCGTAGCTCGGCCGCCAGTGGTGGTGCTTCCTGGGGTGTCAGGATCTGATCCTTATGGCGTACCAACAAGCGACCATCCAACCGTTCCTGCACCTCCACCCGGACTCGGGCGTAGCTGGGTCGATCCAGAGTGGGATAGAGTTGCAAGGTGCGACCGTGGTATCGCACCGTGTTGTCTTTGGCCACTCGGCGCAACTCCTTGATACACAGCACGCCACCCAGGTCCAGCTCTGGGTCCACCGGCCGGTAGGCTGATTCCGGCTGGGCCGCGGGCACCCCGAAGCGCTGGTTGAACCGGGGTAGGAAGTCGGTCAGCACCTGGTTGGCCTCTTCCATGGTTCTGGCTCCGGCCAGTCGCAGTTCCGCCACCAGCCGGTCCCTTCGACCAGCTCAGGGCAGGCTCTGGAAGGTACCATTGGCCCGCTCCACCCTTCCTTTGGCCTCGGGGCTGTGGGCCAATATTTGGGTCACTCCCAGTTCCCCCAAAGCCCGAGCCCATTGGGTAGACCCACCGCCACTGGTCCCATTCCGTCCCGGACGCCGGGGCTGGAAGACGGCATGCCCATCGGTATACACCGCCATGGGGATTCCACGCCTTTCAATGATGCCCTGAAATAGGGACAGATAGCCTCGGGTATCTTCTTGTTCTTGGAATAAGGCATGAGGCGCCGTCCCAGTTGCATCGTCCACCGCCAGCAGCAGCACCAGCCAGGGTCCCCGGTCTTCCAGCCAGGCATGGTGGCTGCCATCCAGCTGCAGCAGCATCCCCTCCTGGGGCATCCGTTCCCGGCGACACCGGTGGCGCGGCGGTCGTCGGTGGCGAGGGCTGGACAGTCCAGCCTTGACCAAGAGCCGCCTTACCGTGGGGCGGGACAAGATCACTCCTTCCCGTTCCGCCAGCAACTCGGTTAAATGAGTATGGTTGATACCGCCATACCGTTCTTGGGCCAGGGCAACCACTCGCTGTTGGATGATCTCCGGAGTGGCGTTGGGCGGTACCCGGCCTCGGTTCTTGTGCACCAGCGCGGCGGCCCCGTCCTTCCGGTAGGCCGCCAGCAGTCGCCATCCTTGACGTTCACTTACCCCCAACAGCAAGGCCGCCTCCCCCATCGACCAGTAACGCTCCAATACTCCGTTCAAGATGTGTAGCCGGTTCTGTTCTTTGGTACTCAATGTCAGTCCTTTCATGAACTGACATTTTCCCTGACCAGTTACCTACTGACAAAATTGTAGACCAACAACAAACTTGTCCAACTAAGCACTCAGGGACCCCCGTTTTGGAGATCACCGCTAAGTACAAGCGTCCGGCAATATGACCCAATGGTATCAAAGAGAATAGCACAAGTGATGACCGTCGATATGGAACTTCTCGTTGGATGGGAGATTTCAGTGGCAACGATTCTATATCTCCCATCTCGGTATTCACAGTTCTTTCCTTGATGTTACTCAGAAGATCTTAGGCGGAGAAATTGATACAGGTGCCAAGCCTCCTAGCTGTGAAAGGCACATGTATGCAAATACATGGTGTCCTTCCAACTACTCTGGGCATTCTTGACAGATTAAGACAAACGCGGCATTAAAACCAAAATAATCTCCTCAGAGTCGGTTTGCTCTTCTGTGGCCGCAAGCGTAAAATTTCGTTATCCTGAGGCTAATTTCATGCGCTCAACCATAAATAATCCCTTAAATAGAGAGCGATACGTTAAATGGCTATTCCCGACTACCAATCGATCATGCTCCCTTTATTAAAGTTAGCAGATGACGGAAAAGAGCATCCGCTATGAGATGCGTTTGATGTTATCGCAGATCACTTCGGCTTGAGCAACGAAGAGCGTGCCTAACTTTTGCCAAGTGGTAGCCAAACCATTCTGGTAAATAGGGTAAGTTGGGCTAGGTCCTACCTGATGCATGCCGGATTGCTTTCCAACCCAAGGCGCGGATTCTTCACCATCACGCCCACTGGCAAAGAACTGCTCCAGGAAAATCCAAGCAGAATCGATGTCAACCTGCTGCTGAGGTACCCGAACTTCGCGGAATTCCGCAGCCGGAGAACGACCGGCGAGGCTCCAACCTCAGAGCCTTCGATGGGAGATGGCGAAACTCCCGAAGACTCTCTGGCGGCCGCCTATCAATTACTTCGAGATGGCCTGGAAACTGAGCTCCTACAGCAGATTAAGGATTCCTCACCATCTTTCTTTGAACGCTTAGTGGTAGACCTACTGGTGAAGATGGGATACGGGGGCAGCCGCCAGGAAGCTGGGCGGGCCATCGGAAGAAGCGGCGACGGCGGGATTGACGGAGTCATCGACGAGGACCGCTTGGGCTTGGATGTTTATACGTTCAGGCCAAGCGTTGGGACACTACTATCGGCCGTCCAGAGATACAGAGATTTGCCGGTGCCCTTCAGGGCCAGCGCGCTCGTAAAGGAGTCTTCATCACCACTTCGGGCTTCAGCAAAGATGCCGAAGACTATGCCTCTCGTATAGATTCCCGAATTATCCTGATTGGAGGCGGCAGACTGGCCTCCTTATTGGTGGACTATAACGTTGGTGTATCGGTCGCAGGGGCGTAC
>JACZRM010000270.1 GCA_022576105.1 Chloroflexota bacterium
CGCCTTTCATACTTTTGGAGCAAAGCCCCCTCGATGGGAGAAGGATGGAATGAGGGTGGTCCCCCTTCACCTCACTTCTCTCCCACCAGGAGAGAGAATGCTACGGTCTTGGACTTTTGTAATCCCTTCCCCATGCTAAGGGGAAGGCTAGGCCTGTCCTGAGCAGAGCCGAAGGGATGGGGTCGTTAGCTGCTAACGCCCAGTGCGTCCATCATCTGTTGGCCAAACTCCTCACGCTGCCAGTCCCTTACTTCCTGGGCGCCGCCCTCCAGAATCTCGTCGCGCCACGTATCGGGATCAACGGCCATGCGTTCCAGGCTGGGGGCCGGCCAGGTCAAAGCCGGGTCAATTTGCCGGGCCTCGCCCCATTTGGTGCGGTGTTTCTTGAGCACTTGCAGCCGTTCCCTGCACTCCGGTGTCCACGGGTTGGCGCGGCGGGGCAATTCAGGACGGGATACCAGCGGTCCCTGCAACCCCCGCTGGACCGCCGCAGTGAAGTCGGGTTGGGAGCCGTTGGACCGGTGCCGTCCCAGTTCTGGGACCGTTTCGATTAACCGGCGCTGCAACAAATTGGGTTCCAGTTCCGTGTCCGACGTTGGTATTTCGGTTGCGGCCTGAGCCGCCAAGATCAGGTTGTCGTTACTCAATACCCGGAAGGGGGGACGGTCAAGCTGCTCGGCCTTCTGCTCCCGCCACAAAAATAATTCCTTGAGCACTGTCAATTCCCGAGGGCCCAATCGATCGCTGCCCTTGACCTTGAAAAAAGCGTTCTCCGGCGGAACCGGCGCTACGAATCGTACCCGTTCCAGCCGCCGGCATTCTTCTTCAACCCAGGTCAGGCGGCCCAGTTTTTGCAAATTCTCCCGCAGGCGGTTGGATAGTTGGACCAGGTGGCGGACATCGCTGGCGGCATAGTCAATGGCCTGTGCCCCCAGCGGACGCAATCCCCAATTTGAGCGCTGCATCTGGCGGCTCTTCGGTATTGAAACACCCAGAAATGTCTCCAACACCGACCCCAAGTTGGGAGTTGACGACCCCAGGAACCTGGCCGCAACCTGGGTGTCAAACAGACCGGCAATGCGAAAATGGTAATCCCGGTCCAGGGAACGCAGGTCATAATCAGACCCGTGCAGGTACTTGGCGATCGCCGGATCAGCCAGCAGTGTTCCCAAACTGGACAGGTCTGAGACCGCCAGCGGGTCTACCAGGAAAGTCTCCTCAGCAGTCCCAATCTGGATCAGGCAGATACGGTCTCGATAGGCATAGAGGCTGTTGGCCTCGGTGTCCACCGCCAACTCCGGCTCTTGGCTAAGTTTGGCGGCAACGCTCTCCCACTGGGATTGTTTGGTGATAACTTCAGTTTGGGGCAAGACGCTCCAATCAATAGTCGGGATTATTCAGCGGATTAGACAATAACAGAATTCTAGTATACCAATTTGTCGCCATCGTATTTGCTGAAATTATTTCGCCCACCGGCGTCCGTGGCCAATGCTATACTGGGACGGCCCAGGCGGGAAATGAAACTGGAAAGGACTGAATAAGTATGAATGGCGCAGAATTGAAGGCCATATTGCAATCTGGCGGCCGGGTCTTTGGCACGATGATCAGCCTCAGCCGGAATCCCAAGTGGATACCTTTCATGGACGGCGTCGGACTGGACTATGTGGTAATCGACACTGAACACGGCTCCCGCAGCCGGGGGGAGTTGGGAGATTTTTTGACCATGTTCAACACCACCAACGTGGTGCCGATTGTGCGTATCCCCATTCCCGACTCCCACTATGTAACTATGGCCATTGACGCCGGCGCCCAGGGAGTGCTGGCGCCCTACTGCGAAACGGTGGAGCAGGTCAAGAACGTGGTGGCGGCGACCAAGTGGCGTCCGCTGAAAGGTGAAGCCGCCCGCAAGGTAATGGACACTGGAGAGCACCCCAGCCCGCAGAGCAAGGCCTATCTGGAGAACCGCAACAAGAATAACATTGCGATCATCGGCATTGAGAGCGTGGCTGGGGTCGACAACCTGGAGAACATGTTGCAGGTGCCGGGCATCGACGGTATTTTTGTCGGGCCCAACGACATGAGCATCCAGTTGGGGGTGCCCGACATGTATGACGAGGAAGTGTACCGGACCACGGTGAAGAAGGTCATCGATACCGCCGAGGCCCACGGCCTGCCCACCCTGGTGCATCATCAGTCCCCGGAGCTTTCCAAGTATTGGATTAGTCAGGGCGCCCGGTTCGTGCTCCACGGTACCGACCGTCGGGCGTTAATGGAGGGCTTCCGCGCCGACTTCTCCCAGCTGCGGGAGCATGCCAAAGGGGTGTAAGAGCGCTGGCGAAATGAGCGCCGCCGTCTCAATCTTCGCACTGGCTGATGTCCAGGGTGATTATCCGGCCAACCGATGATCGCTGGCCTGGGCTAGCGGTTTCCCCATGGGCCTTTCAAAAAACCGAGAAACTCTTCTGACATAGGTTTCAGGGTTCTTCCGGCATACAACTTGCGCAGGTCCATCATATAGCCCAGGAACCCGCTGTCGCTGACCACCGCCGATATGCGGGATTCCTGAGCCGCCACCAATATGTCCCCCTATCCAGGGATTTATCGGTGAGTGTTGGTGGCCGCCGGTGGGGTCGGGGTCGCTAAAAAAGGGGGCAATGTTCCCGGGGCAGATTCTAGGTGGAAGGCCGGTCCCACCGCTGGCGCAACTGCTCCACGTAAACCCGGTCGTAATCGCCGTGGTGGCCAGAGTCGGGAGTGTTGCTCAATTCTTCAGCCCAGAGGTACTCCACATCGGCCCATTGAATGGGGTAAGGGGCCTGCTCGAAAAAATCGGCCACCGCGTCCCTGGTGCTGGCCGAGTCAACGTAGCCCATCATTTGAAAGTTGTCGTAGTGGTTTCCCTGCTGGGAAACGAATCTACCTTTCATTGCGGCCAGTATGAGGAATTTGGGCATATACACAGATACGA
>JACZRM010000271.1 GCA_022576105.1 Chloroflexota bacterium
TGTTGGTAGCCGCTCACGCCTGGCGCCTGCCCTGGGCACGGCCAACCGATCGGGCAACATGGCATTCCATAACGGGAGATTAATTGATGAATTGGGCGGAATTGATCGTCCAAGTGCTCAAGGACTGGGATACGTCCCTGATCGCCTATGTGCCAGACATATCCATCGACCAGGTAACCAGAATCATCGACGAGGACCCTTTCTTCAGACTGGTCTCGGCCACCAGGGAGGAGGAGGCATTGGGTATCGCGGTGGGCTCCTACGCGGCGGGCCGCAACGCCGCCGTGTTCATGCAGTCCAGCGGGTTCGGCAACAGCGTCAACGCCCTGGCCAGCTTGTGCATCCCCGCCCGTACTCCCATACCCATGTTCATCAACCTGCGGGGCGGGGCCGGCGAGTTCAACATTGCCCAGGTAGCCATGGGCCGCGCAACCAGGCCCATTTTGGACCAGTTGGGACTGGTGCACTTCACGCTGGATGACGAATATAAGATGGACAAGATTGTAGACGGCGCTCTTAAACTGTGCCACGCCAGCCGTCAACCGGTGGCCATCTGCCTGACTCAGCTGCTCCACGGAGGCAAGCTTGCTTAGGTTTGAAGCTACAAAGTTGGTGCTGCGCCACGCCGGCAACCGGCCCATTGTCAGCAACCTGGGACCCACCACCGACGAACTGTGGCACGCCGGGCATCGTGACCGCAACTTCTACACCTACGGCAATATGGGCCTGTGTTCCTCCATTGCTTTGGGCATGGCGGTGTCCACCGATGAACAGGTAATCTCCCTGGATGGCGACGGTTCGCTGCTGATGAACCTGGGCACTATTGCAACTATCGGTCGGGAGCAACCCAAGAACCTGATTGTGATTGTGTGGGACAACGAGGAGTGGGGTCAGACCGGCCACCAGCCCAGCCACACCGCCAAGGGGACCGACCTGGAGCAGGTGGCCCGAAGCTGTGGCATCAAGCACACCGTGACGGTAAGCGATCTGGAATCGCTGGAATCGGCCCTGGTAACTGCGCTGGAGACCGACGGCCCGTGGTTCATTGTGGCCAAGATTCAGGAAGCCGAATACCTGCCGGTGGCGCCGATTGAGCCGGAGATGACCCTTTACCGCTTTCGGAATACCTTCATCGACTGATGGAAATCGGGAAATTGGGAGCGGGTAGCAAGGCGTCGCGCCTTACACCAATTCTGTATCAAAAGTGCCTGTTTTTGAAAGGTAGGGGCGCACGGCGGTGCGCCTCTACAGAATCAGCCAAGATTTTACGCGGCCTTTAAGCAGAATTGGCATTAGCCGATCAGGCCGCAATTTTCATCCCGCCGGATAGTCCAGCAGCATTAAGGATAAAAGAGTAGGCCCGGGCAATTCGCCCGGGCCTTGGTGATTCCCGATTGTTACTTCCTGACCGGTCTTGAACCCTAGACTAGCTGACGCCGACCCCGGTCTGAACGTGCTGCTTGAAGAAGCTCAGGGTTCGGCTCATTGCATCCTTAGCAGCAGCCTCATTGTAGCTGGCCCGTTCGTCGCAGTTGAAGCCATGCCCGGCATCGGGATAGGACTTGAAGTCATAGGTTACTCCGGCCGACTTCAGCGCTGCTTCGATCTTAGCCACATCGTCGGGAGATGGGTTCTCATCCTTACCGCCGAAGTTGCCCATGACCGGAATCTTAATCTGACTGGTGCGGTCAATGGGCGCCGGCCCGTCACCGAAGGGTATCAGGGTACGCCCAGGGTAATACACCGACGCGGCACTTAGACCCGGACAACTGGTCGCCGCCAAATAGGCGATCCGACCACCGACGCAGAACCCAACAATTCCGATTTTCTGTCCGTTGGTGCGGCGGAACTGGTCTGACTGGGTCCAGATGACGACTTGGTTGATGTCTTCAATTATCTCGTCGTCGCGAAGAGCTCCCATATAGCGGTTGCGCAGCGCAACATCTTCGTCGCCGTAGCCCAGTTTGGGGTTGGGATGTTCGCGGTGGAACAAGGCGGGCGCCACAGCCACGTATCCTTCGGCGGCAATCTGGTCACAAACTTTCTCAATGTGGCGGTTCACGCCGAAGGCTTCCTGAATCACAATTATGGCCGGGAAATCGGCCCCGGCGCTGGGAGCCGGATGGCTGACGTACATCACCATGTCCGAGCCTTCTGCACCCTGCAGGTCGGTGAATTTGGTCTCGCCACCCCATCTTAGATGTTCCCAAAATGATGGCATAGTTTAAATCCCTCCTCCTAACTAATTAGAGCTACACTAATCACATTACGAGAGAACCCACTTCCCGCCGCCAGCTATATCAGGAAAGTTGAGCTATCTCCCGAACTGGGTAACCCGGCGCATTGGCCTGGCCAAACGTCTATCTGCACAGCTTGTAGCCACGTTGGCAAGATTCTAGCAAAGCTTGTGCCAACATTCAAGCTTTGCCAATAGATGATAGCGTATCAGTTTGGCTTCCAACAACGGGACTTGGCCACACCGGCCTTCGCCGGTGTCCAGATACAACCGCTGTTCAGACGCTCTAATGGTTTCCGGCTTGCGTCGGAATGACCAGAACTAAAATAACACTCTAGCAATTGGATAGAAACTATACTACGTTAGCATATTGGGGCACTGCGTGCTATATTTCTGGCTAGGCCGCTGCCAGCCGGAAGTCTCCCGCGTTTTTAACACCAGGTTGTCACTACTAGGAGTATGCTATGGCGAATCTGGGATTCATTGGCCTGGGCACCATGGGCGGGCCAATGGTAAAACGCCTACTTGACGCCGGACACCAGGTAACCGGGCACAACCGCACCAAGTCCCGGGGCCAATGGCTGGTGGATTTGGGCATGGGTTGGGCCGACACTCCCCGAGAGGTGGTCGAAACCGCCGATGTCACCCTGAGCATGCTGCGAGACACCGACGCCCTGGACGATGTCGCTCTAGGACCCCACGGTCTGCTGGAGGGCCTAAAAC
>JACZRM010000030.1 GCA_022576105.1 Chloroflexota bacterium
CTTCCCGACGCTGCTGCCGGAGGAACCCATGTTGATCACGTCGGCGCTCAAGATTTTGCCCGATTCTTCAAAGGATATGCGGGTCCTGGTGCTGGGCTCGTAGAAGAGGGTTACCAACACCCGCCCTCGCAACGTGGGAACCTTCTTGATGTCGCGATTCAGCACTTCTTTCATGGCGCTGGTGTTGTCCAGCACCGTAAGAATTTCGGCAGTGCCGAAGTCGTCCAGGTCCAGAAGATGCTGCCTGGGCCTATCTCCATTGGATTGCGGTCCAACTGGAGGTTCAACCTCGAATGCGGTGGTCTGCGAAAGACTCATACCGGTCAGTCCTCCCGCCGTATGATGGCTACTTCGTCTACTCCGTCCACTTCGGTTAACCTGACCTTCACCTGTTCATCCGGGCTGGTGGGGATGTTTTTCCCAACGTAGTCGGGTCGGATGGGAAGCTCCCGGTGTCCCCGATCAAGCAGGATGGCTAATTGCACCTGCCGAGGTCTGCCGAAATCGTTCAGGGCGTCCATGGCGGCTCGGATAGTCCTACCGGTGTAGAGCACGTCGTCCGCCAACACCACCTTCATGTCCTGTATATTCACGGGAAAGCTGGAGGGCTTGACCAAGGGGCGCGCTCTCCGTTGGAGATCGTCCCGATACAGGCCGATGTCCAGTTCCGCTACCGGGACTTGACTTCCCTCGAACTCGAGAATGTTCTGGGCCAGTCTGCGGGCCAGAAATACCCCTCGTGTTTGGATCCCCACCAGCACCAAGTTTTCAATGCCCCGATTGTGCTCCAGAATTTCATGGGAAATCCGCGCCAAAGCCCGGCGAATCTCTTCCGGGTTCATTATTTGGTGCTCGGACATCAGCGATTCACCTAGCCATCACAACGACTACCTTGCCATTGCATCGGGTCCCACAGTTGTTGGTTGCACTGGGTCATTGGCATCAAAAAATCCCTTGCCCATCAGCTGGCAAGGGATAAGGCGGTAGGGACCCCACTGGGGACTTCCCGGACCGCGAATTCAGGGTTAAATACTTTGCCAGCTTCACTGAGCCGTCTTAAAAGCAGGGCCAACCTTATCCGAGGTTGACCGGACTACCCTTGATATTCAATTGTTAGGATGTATATTACCAAACCTTTGCCCCGCCGGGAAGTTTTTGGGCCGGGCAATATAATAAATCACACCAAATTTGGGAGCCGAGTGTCTAAGAGTTGGCTTTAATCGCCATCACGGGGAGCCTGATGCATTTGGACTGCCACGCAATCATAGCAATCTTTCATTCTGGAGAAGCCCTTCGGCTCCGCCTGTCCTGAGCTTGTCGAAGTGGCTCAGGATAAACTCCGCGAATGAAGAATCTTAGATTCTTCGCCCCAACTCCCTTCCGGCTCAGAATAACAATTGACAGTCGTTGTCCTTTGGCTGCTCAGCTGAACTCAATGCGTCTGTTTGGCCTGCTCGACCAACTGCGTGGAATCACCACAATCAATATAGTTCAAATTATGCTCTCTGAATGATCATTGGCATCGAGAGGAATGGCACGCCGTCCCCCCAAGTATTGGGCCAATTCTTACGCGGTAATCCGCTTTTTTCGGTTGTTGAGATAGTCAACCAGCACATACTGTCCCAGGTTCTCGGAGCTGCTGTAGAAAGCCCGGCCCCGGTTGAGGCGGGTAAGCCGGTCGATAAAATTCACCAGCTGGTAGTTGTTTTCCAGCATGAAAGTGTTGATCACAATTCCTTCCTGGGTGCAGCGCTTGACCTCCTTCAAGGTCTCCAGTTCGGTGCGGTAGCTGGGCGGGTAGCTGAAATATGACTGGCCCCCTTCCAGATGGGCCGTCGGCTCGCCGTCGGTAATCAGCAAAATCTGGCGGCTGCCGCCCTTTTCCTTGGCCAGCAACTTGCGCGAAAGCATCAGCGCGTGCTGCAAATTAGTGCCCGAAACCCAGGCGTTCCAGTTGACCTTGGGCAGGTCTTCCTCCTTGATTTCCCGAGCGTAATCCGAGAACCCGATGACGTGGATCGTGTCCCGAGGGTACTGGGTTCGGATCAGCGCAAATAAGGCCATGGTCACTCTCTTGGTAGCTTGGAAATTGTTGAAGAGGCCCATGGAGCGGCTCTGGTCCAGCAGGACCGCGGTTGCCGTTCGGGTCATGTGCTCCTGGCGGTAGATCTCAAAGTCCTGCGGAGTCATGTGCACCGGGACTTCCGGGCCAGCGCGCAGAATCGCATTTTTAATCGTCGCCTGCAGGTCCAGCAAGAATGGGTCACCATACTCATAAGGTTTGGTCTCGCCCAGCAGGTCTCCGCCGGCGCCGCGATTGTCCATTTCATGGTTGCCCATCCGGTCTTTTTTCAAGTGAACGAAAACTTCCTTGAGCGCTTTCTGACCAATGCGGCGGATACCCCGGGCGGTAAGTTCCAGGTTATCGTCTCCCGTTACGTAGCCCGCCTCCTTCAAAAGCTGGCGCAGACGGTCCAACTGTTCCCAGGTTTTTCGGGCCTCTTCTCCCAGCAGTTCGGCCAGCTTATCGGGGTCAACATCATCCAATCTGCCGGAGCGCATGGCGTCCTGCAACGACTGCTCCAGTTGGTCCAGGTCTTGGAGCTGCCGCATCACATCCATCGCTTGTTCCATGCTCAGGCTGTCGTCGCCCAGGAACGGATATTGACGGCGCAGGTCGTCCATCGGCATTAGCTGTTCCATCAGGCTGGCGAATTCGGCCATTTCCCGCTGGGTGGCCGGGTCCAACGCCGAGTTCAACGCGTCCTCCAATTCCTGGCGCATCTCCGGCGACATGCTGTCCATCATCGACTGCATCTGCGCCAGTTGCTGCTGGAGTCGCTCCATCAACTCCTCAAAACTCTGCGGTGGATTGGGGCCGAACATCTGGCCGAACTGCTGCATGAAGCCATCGAAATCAGGTTGGCGGCCGTCCATCTTGTCCCGCATCATCTGGTTAAGCTGGCGCATCATCTCCCGCATACCGGCCATCTGCTCAGGAGACATCCCCTGAATCTGTTCGCGCATCTGCTGCGAGATGTTCTGGGCCATTTGGCCCTTCAACTGGTCCAGTAAATCCTGGAACATTTGCCGGGCCTGGGGGTCAACGAAATCGTACTCCATTAACTCTTGAATTTGGCCGGCGACGCTGTCGGGGAGATCGTCCAGCTTGTCCAGGTTGCGTTGAGTACGCTGCTCTAACAACTGATACAAACTCTCTTGCTGAGTCCGGTCCTCTTCGCTGGCTTGAGAAACTTGCTCCTGAGCGTCTTGCAATCGCTGTTGGATGCCGCCACGCTCGGTCCGCAGAATTTCCTCGAGTTTCTCTTTGAGGTCGTCAACCACCGAGTCCAGGTTGTGTTGCTGCAACTGCTGGCGGCGCTGGTTCTTTAGACGTTCCATCAAGTCTTTGAAACCAGGAAGCTGCTGGCCATCCTGATTTCGCACACCCTTGCGGAACATCTCCCGCAAGGCGCGCATTACGTCGCCTTCTTTCAGCAATTCCTCGGAAAGCTGGTCCATCAGCTGGTTGGCGTCAATGTCGAAAATCTGTTGGGTGCCGTCCCATTGGGAATAGCGATAAGCGCCATAAAGCATGGTGGCCTCTACTTGACCCGCAGCAAATTGCGGTCAGACATAACCAGAATGTGCATACATGATACTCTGCTGTTTGGAAAGACCGCAAGGCGGTTTTGGCGAAAATTGGCCGGGTAGCGACGGCATTGGAGACTGGATAATTGGCCCCAATCCCAGACCACAATTGACACTTTTGAGGCAAAGCCCGAATTTGCCGAAGGGAGACCTCTTGGAGTTTTTAGCTGGCTAAACGCGATTAACCTCTATGCAGAACCTAGAACTGCCAGTCCGGCATCGGCGCATTCCTGGTCTTGGGAGTAGTGCCCGCCGCTTACGCCAATGCCGCCGATCATCTGTCCATCAATGAAAATTGGGTTCCCGCCGCCGAATAAAATCATATTCTCCTGGTGGGGCAAGCTGTGCAGCAACGGCGGGTCGTCTTTGATGAATTCCCAAAGCCCCTGGGTGGGCAGGCCAAAGGAAATGGCGGTCCAGGCCTTTTGCTGGGCAATTCTAACCGCCAGCAGGGCTGCGCCGTCCATGCGACTAAAGGCTTTCAAAGTGCCGTCCGGGTCGCACACCGCAACTGCCATCGGCACTCCAATTTCTTGGGCCTTCTTGGCGGCAGCGTCGATAGCTTTCTGGGCAGCTTCCAGGGTGATGCTTTTCTTTTCAAAGGATGTGGTCATGGGCTTTCCTCCCCGACTAGCTGGCTGGTCTGATAATGCAGCCGGGAACAATATACTCGATGCAATTGGTTTGCGCCAGATTACCGCGCCGCCAGGTGAAACGTTGCGGTGAAACGTTGCGGTGAAACGTTGCGGTGAAGGGTGAGGCTTGTGCCAACACTCCTCGCGCCTTTCGACCGAGAACGAAGGACCAAGCCCCGGGCGAGAGGGCCTTGGTCCAAGCTACTGTTCCCGGTAAGGAAGCACCCTCACGCCGGAGGCATCGATGGTCAGCAGCACCCGGTCTCCGGGCGCGTCGATAACCCGTTGCCGTATTGCGAGCAACTCTTCCTCGGTCACCGTGGGGGCCTCTGCGGCGTCTAATCTGCGCCACACACGAATCGCAACACCCAATTGAGATTCTAGCCGGGTCATCAAACCCTGGGCCGACTGGGCGGCAACGGCGATGATGTCTTTCACTACCGGGGCCACTTCTGGCGTGGATTCTTCCTGTGCCGGAGGTTCCCGCTGGGGCATTTCCCGCCGGTCTTCTCGCAGCACCAGCCAGTGATATACGCTGATGGCGCCGGCCATCAACAAGATGCCAATGCTCCACTTGGCGTCCTGAAGCACTTGCAAAGACAGCTCAGCTTCCAACAGGTCGCGGAGAAACATAAACAACAGCGCGCTCAGGTTTCCTAGGACCAACAGCGTCGCGATACCAAAAACCCCGTAAATGAAGACCCGGCGCGAAAGGGCGGTTCGTTCCTCGGTTGGCCCAGTCGCGACCTCTTTTTGCAGGCCGATCCAGTAATAGCTCCACAGGGGAATTCCCACTATCAGCAGGGTGATGCCCAGGACCACTGGGTTTCGCCACCACTGGGCATCCAATAACTGTACCCCGGCCTGGGGGATCAGCAGGCCCAGCGCAACCAGGAACACCATAACCAGCCCGACCGAGAGGGTTCCCAGCCCCAGCGCCGCTACCAGGTATCGGTAGATTCGTCGGGCGGCCCGCCATCTAACGGCGGAGAGGAGGGACTCCTGTTGTACCAGCGCCCAGTGATAGCCCCATAGAGTAGCCCCCGGCGCCAGCGCCGAAACTAACCCCGGGAGGCTGCGGAAATGGGCTGATGCCGCGCTAGACCCTGGTTCGCCGATGAACCACTGAAGCACCGCGAAGAGCAGCATGCTCAGGGTGATTACCACCGTGGCCGCGCCCCCCAGAACGGCAAACAGGTAGAGATAAACCTGACGCAGCACCGAATCGGTGTCGCCCTTTGCCACTCGATGCCAATGCCACCACCAGAGCCCCCCTCCTACCGCCGCGATGGCGACCCCGGTGCGCGTGGTGTCGGTCCACAGGGAGGTCCAAAAACCCACCCCGCCGGGGAGCAAGAGTTGGGTGGTGAAAAGCGTATCATAGGCCTCTCGCAAGGGCCTCCAGATAACGATCCCCACCCCGGTCAGCAACATCACCAGGCTGTACAGCGATGTAAGGTAAACGTACAACCGTCGCACCGTGGCGGCGTCTTCGGTTCTCCGACCATCCTGGGTTTGGAGGCGCCAGTGGTACCCCCAGACCCCAGCCCATACCGCCGGGAAGGCAATGTTAAAGCCATTGAAGTCCCCGGAGCCTAACAACCAACGAAGGAACGAAACCAGACCGAAGGCAAATAGAGCGGCGGTTATCCCCAACACTAAATAAATATAGATTTGACGGGAAAGAGCCTGCGCCTCCGCCGGAAACCGCTGAACGGCGTTAAGGGCCAGCCGCCAATGCAAGAACCAGATGGGCGTGCCGACGATGGTCAGAGCCAGGGCCAAGGCCAGTTGGGTCTGGCCGCGCGACAGTGTCGGTGGCCCAAACAGGTTGTCCAGCAGAAAGTCGATCAACAGAATTACGCCCGGGGCGGCTACTCCCAAGGCGAGAAAGGAAAGGCCGTAGTAGTACAGCCGCTTCAGGGTTCCGATTCCCGGGGCGTCTTCCGATTTTCCGCGACGGCGGATCAAGTAAACGACTGCGGCAATGATTCCTCCAATCACCAGCAGCGGAATTATGCTGGTAATTACAGATAGAACAGGAAATAATATGTCCATCAGACGTCTCCCCAGACTGTGATCTTCGCCGGCCTACCCAACGGTCAGCGAGTCCTCTCCGGTTCAGGACACCGGGTCATCGGCCAGGGTTCATTCACGAACTGCCAGGCGCTGTCGATCTCCTCCAGAAGAAAATCCTGGGTATACGAGCGCTCGTTGACGTCAAACGGGGCGGAAACATTGAACTCGGTTATCCGAACTCGCACCTCAATCGCATCATCTAAGGTTTGTTCACTTTCCAGGGCAATCCGAATATCCCTCCCACCCCGGGTGTCGCGGCGGTCAAAACGTCTGGTGGCGTCGCGAAAATGCTCGAAGGTGCACTTTTCCTGCAAATCGGCACTGAGATACTGGTAGGCTTGTCGAGTTTCCCCTTGTTCAATAGCCAGCAGGAATCGGTGGACGGTTCCCCCAGGTGTGCCCTGGGGAAGCAGGTCGGCGCTCTGGGGCCGGTTCAACAGGCCCACGCCCACGCTGGCGATTATCAGGGCCAATATCACCAAGCCTCCGCCCACCAGCCATTTCGATGATGAACTTCGCATATTCCAGTACCCTCCAACTTCAGTCGGTGAATGGTTCTAAAATCTTGAGTCGGTTCCGGGGAATAATGTTCCTTGGGCCTGGCGACGATCTTTTTGGCAGTTTGCCAACTCAACACCTCCAGGGCCGGTTTTAGGCCCGGCGGGATTCAATTTTCGGTGGTTGACGGCGCCCGGTCAAAGATGCACACGTCGCTTATTAACGCCATATACAAAAGCCATATACATAAAGTAGGAAAATAGACATCATGGATAGTAAGACGGGAAGTTAGGCCGCAAAGTTCCCGGCAGTGTTCCCCGGCCGGGCGGACTGTAGCCGGAACAATTGGGCAAGGCTAGGCGATCAGCCCGCCGTCGATGGTCAAAACCTGGCCGGTAATATAACCGGCCCCCTGGCTGCAGAGGAAAGCCACCACTTCAGCAACCTCCGCTCCGTTGCCAAAACGGCCCATGGGAATGCGACCGAGAATTTGCGCTTTGGCTTCTTCGGAAAGCTGCCCCACCATTCCTCCAGTGTCGATGTATCCTGGGGCGATGGCGTTGACGGTGACATTGCGGGAAGCGACTTCCCGGGCGACTGCTTTGGTAAAACCAATCAGACCAGCTTTGGCCGCGGCGTAGTTGGCCTGGCCGGGATTTCCCCCGATGCCGACCACCGAAGACATGTTGATCACCCGGCCCTGATGCCTTTTAATTAGCTGGGGCATTACAAACTTGGTGCAGAGAAACGCGCTCCGCAGGTCTACGTTCAATACCTGGTCCCAGTCTTCAGTGGACATACGCATCAACAGGCGGTCTCGGGTGATACCGGCGTTGTTCACCAGGATGTCAATCTGCCCCCACCGGTCAGTGGCCTGTTTGACCACCGACTTGGCAGATTCTTCCTGGGAAACATCCCCGGCCACTGCGAAGGCCTCCCCGCCTTCGGAGCCGATACTTTCCACCACCTGGGCCGCCGCAGATTTCCCGGTGTTGTAGTTGACGCCTATTTTGGCGCCGGCCCGGGCCAACCGGCAGGCGATGGCCGCCCCGATTCCACGAGAAGCTCCAGTGACCAGCGCCACCTGCCCTGACAAGTCGGTTCCCGACATTAGCTTATCTTCACGATGCCGGAGCGGTTGATCTCAGCCAGTTCTTGCCGGAGGCCATCCACCATGTCCAGGTTGACGCAATTCACTCCGTTCTTAATAGCCCCGGCCACGCCATCGGCCCGGGAAGAACCATGGCCCAGAACTACCGTGCCGTTGATCCCGAAGAGGGGGCCGCCCTTTTTTCTGGGCAAATTCAACTCAGTCCAGAGTTCAGATATGACCGACCCGGCTCCTTGCTGGGACAGCAATGGTCCCAGGCGCTGTTTCAGATATTCCTCCAAAGCGCTGCCCAGGCCTTCGGTGAATTTCATCAGAATGTTGCCCACAAATCCGTCACAGACTACCACATCGGCCTTGTCGGTGAAGAAATCCATGCCCTCCACATTTCCGACAAAGTTTAGATGGCTGTCCTGGAACAGTTGGTAGCTCTCCTGTACCTGCCGATTGCCCTTGGCTTCCTCTGACCCAACGCTAAGCAGGCCGACTCTGGGATTTTCAATGCCCATAAATCGCTTTACAAACCCTGCCCCCAGCGCGCCAAAGCTCAGGAGCAAGGCCGGCCGGCAGTCCAAGTTGCTGCCCATGTCGACCATGACAGTTCGCGGCGCCAGACCCACGAAAGCCCCACCAATACAGGGCCGCTCCAAGCCATCCATCAATCCTAAGACCATCACCGCGCTGGCCATGGAAGCGCCGGTAGAACCCATCGACACCAGAAGGTCGCCCTTGCCTGCTTTCAGGAGCTTGGTTGCTACCAAAACAGACGCTTCCGGCTTACGGCGCAGAGCGTGGACTGGGTGTTCATCATCGCCAATCTTGCCTACTGAAGGCACTATGGAAATGGGTTTGCCCGACACGTTGTGCCGGGCTAGTTCCGCCTCCACCAAATCCTGGTCACCCACCAAAATTACTTCAATATTTTCCGACTCCAGGGCTTCCAACGCGCCTTTGATCGGCTCTTGAGGGCCATAGTCTCCTCCCATCGCATCTACCACAACGCGGATGGGAGAACTATTTCCGTTTTTTTGCATATATTTATCCTTAGCTATCCGGCCTTGGTTTACCGGCTCTGACTGAGTATGCTATCAGTTGTCACAGTCGCAGTGCCGCTGATGATTTCCTCCCCGCTTGCCCGGTTACGTACGCCCACTCTGCAAGTCATACGTTGGCCTTGGTCCAGCCGCTCAGATTTGCTGACTTCTCCCCAGGTCTCAACTTCATCGCCAACGTAGGCTGCGCCTTTGAAGCGTACTTTAAACGAACCGCCCTCCAGCCACGGGCGGCCAAAGGCTTTCAGCATCATCTCGGAGATGAAAGCCAGGGTCAGCATGCCATGAGCGATTATGCCGCCGAAGGGAGTGGTCTGGGCGAAATTGGCATCGAGATGCAGGGGATTGTAGTCCCCGGAGGCTTGAGCGTATTGATTCAACTCTTCCTGGGTGATGGTCTTAATCACCGTTGGTAGTTGTTGTACTTTGGTTGTCATATCAGTCTCAGAATTACTGGGTTAAGCGCCGCCGGCGGCAGGCGCCAATACCGTGCTCTTGCCGGCCTGAACTTGAATGCCAGATGCACTGGTTAATGTATAACTGACGGTGGTGAATTCCAGGTTTCCGCGCCTTCGCGGACGCTCCAGTCGGGCAGTACCGCTGATTTGATCGCCAATTTCCACCGGATTCAGGGTGTCCACTTCTTGAAGACTGTGAATTGCTCCAGGAGCCAGGGCCAATTTCCCCAACAAACCGGTTAGAGCGTAGGCGGTCAAAAACAGCGGAGGAACCAGCCCCAGTTGGAAATATTCCTGCTGGGCGTCTCCCACCGCTGCCAGGTACTGGCGGACGTTGTCTGCAGTAATGTGCCAGCGGCCTATTTCGAACTCAGACTCCGCCGCCGGCGTTTCCAGGTTTCCTTCCAAAAATACCTCTGGCCACACATACCTCAGGTACTGCCAAGACTGTCCCTACCGGTATTCCTTAGCCGAAACCGTGGCCCAGGTCGGCCAGGTGCGGTAAATTATACTGCTCTGATGTGCAACCATCAATGATTATGGAAACCCGGGTTGCGCCAGTTTGGAGCCATGAAAGGCGGCCGGTGCAGACCTACCCGCTGGCCTCAACCTGACGCGATGAGGAAACATATCACGGCCATGTATGGAATCCGCTACACGGGAAGGCCAAATGTCTCGACTGCCAGGTCAACGATGTACTCGCCAATGGCCAGCGATGATGTCGCGCCGGGCGAGGGAGCGTTGAGGACGTGGACGGCGTTGGCGCCGCGCAAGATACTGAAGTCATCCAGCAAAGCGCCGTCCCGGCCCACCGCCTGGGCGCGTACTCCGGCTCCCCCGGGGGCCAGGTCATTGGCGCTGATCTCGGGAATCAGTTTCTGCAGGTCCCGCACGAAAACGCTCTTGCGATAGGAACGGTTTATCTCCGACACTCCGGTCCTCCAGTGCTTGGCCGACATCTTCCAAAATCCTGGAAAAGTCACCGCGCTCAGGGTCTCGGCCAGATTCACATCGGTTTTGCGGTATCCCTCCCGGGCCCACGCCAGCACCGCATTGGGGCCTGCCTCCACCTGGCCGTGAATGTTGCGGGTGAAATGTACGCCCAAAAAGGGGAATCTGGGGTCGGGCACCGGGTAAATCAGGCCATTGACCAGATGACGGCTTTCCGGGCGTAGGGTGAAGTATTCACCTCGGAAAGGGATTATCTGCAGGTTGGTGGTTTCGCCGGTCATCTTGGCTACTCGGTCGGCGTACAGTCCGGCGCAGTTGATCAGGTTCTTGGCCGTCAGGGCGCCCCGGTTGGTTTCAACCGCCAGAGAACCGCCGGCAGGAGTTACCTTCTGGACTGCCGCCCCGGTGAAGATTTCGCCGCCATCTTCTTGAAATCGATGAGCATAGGCGGAGGCCACTTTAACGTAGTCCACGATACCGGTCCTGGGCACCCAGAGGGCTTTGATCCCGTAGGTGTGGGGTTCAATCTCCTTGAGACGCTCCGGTCCGATCAGTTCCAGGCCCTCAACCCCGTTGGCCACGCCGCGATCATAGAGGTCTTGCAGACGTCCCAATTCCGATTCGTCGCTGGCAATAATGGTCTTGCCGCACCGCTCATATTCGATCTCATTATCGTCGCAAAACTGCACCAGTTTCTGGACTCCCGCCACGCAGAAACGGGATTTCCAAGAGCCTGGCCGGTAGTAGATACCCGAGTGGATCACTCCGCTGTTGTGCCCGGTCTGGTGAGAGGCCAGGTTCGCTTCTTTTTCGACCACCGCAACCTTGCCGCCGGGATAACGCTGCAGTAACTGCATGGCGGTGGAGAGACCCAGAATGCCCCCGCCAATTATTACCACATCATACTCAGTGGATTGCATTTTTCACCTCGGGCAGCGCGGCTCTTGGTCAATATCGAACCAGCGAATACCAGGCCCGTGAGGGTCTGCGACCGCATTCGGATAATAGTAACATTGCCAGCCAGGTGAGTAAATCGAGATAACTGCGGTCCTAAAATTACCGCTCTCGAAACTACAACTTTCCGGCATTACTGTAAAATAACTAGTGTAGC
>JACZRM010000272.1 GCA_022576105.1 Chloroflexota bacterium
TAACTGGTCATACGCCTGATGGACCTGAAATGCTACTCGCATCGATCCACATGGAGGCCGATATAGCCGAGGTGGGTACCTGGCTGGGGAGTTACCTGCGGGATCCCAAAGAGGAATATAAGCTCCGCATCTTGGATGATACCGCCGACTTTTGGCAGGTGTTTAACCAGTTTAAAAACTACCGGCTCACCGAGGAGGAAGCGGGCTGGGCGGCGGAGTTGGGAGATTTATTCAGCGAGACCCAGGCCCTTTCCACTGAGATTATAGAGCTTGAGGATGATCTGAATGCGAACCTGGCGGCGTTCGTGGACCTGCGAACAAGACTTGATGCAGTGTTGGATGATGAAATCCAGGTGCTGACCTACCAGGCCCTGGCTGAAGCAACCCAAGTTGCTCGCGATATGAAAGCCAGAACCAATACAATGGTACTTTTGTTGCTGCTGGGCGGCCTGGCCTGTGGCACCCTGGTAGCGGTTGCCATTACCAGAGGCATAACCGACCCGGTGGAAAAGCTGGTTGCTGCCAGCCGGGCGATAGCCAGGGGCGACCTTTCCCTGAGAGCAAATATCCAGTCAAAAGATGAGTTTGGTATCTTGGGCGATGCCTTCAATGAAATGACCGTCCAGCGGCAGCGGGCCCAGGATGAGCTGGAGATGCGGGTCCAGGAGCGAACAGCGGAACTGTCCCAGGTCAACGAAGTGATGGACTTGGCCGACGAGGTAGCCCGTATCGTTACCTCCACCCTTAATATTGATGAGGTATACGAAAAATTCGCCTGCGAAGTGAAGAAGCTGGTGGACCACGACGTGATGAATATCAACCTCATCGATCGCGAGGCCGGGGTTTTCGCCACCAGATATCTGGTCGGGGAGAACCTGCCGAAGACCCAACTTGGCGATACCAGCCTGCTGGAGGGTACTCGGACCCAACATATTATTGAAACGCGCCAGACCCTGGTGCGGTCAAATACGGCCATGGACCGGCGTTTCCCAAACGAGCTGGACGATGCCGAATCCGGTTTGCTGTCCAGCATTGCACTGCCTTTGATCTCCAAGGGCGAATCCTTCGGAGTCCTTAGTTTAAGGAGTCGCCTCCTCAGCGCTTTTGGACCGAGGGAGCAGGCAATCCTGGAGCGGCTGGCTGGCCAGATCGCCCCGGCTATAGAGAATTCTCAGCTCTACGGGCGGCTCCAAGCTAGTATGGAGGAGATGGACCTGGCGGACGAAGTAGGCCGTATCGTTACCACTACCCTGAATATAGACGAGGTGTACGAGAAATTTGCCCTTGAGCTGAAGAAGCTGGTGGACTTCGACCAGATTAATATCAAACTCGTAGACCTGGAGGCAAACAACTACACCCTAAAATACCTATTCGGTCCGGCCCGAGCCGGCCACCCGGTGGGTACCGTAGAACCTTTGGAAAACAGTCAGACCCTGCAGGTCGCTGTCACCCAACGCACCTTTATCCAGGATGACATTGGTGTAAATCCAACCTTTCGGACGGATGACTATTTCGCTGGTATTGGGTTGCCCTCCAACATAACGGTCCCCCTTCTTATCGGGGACCATGTTATCGGCACCCTGAGCCTGCGTAGCCGCCGGGTGCGTGCCTATGGCCCCAAGGAGCAGGCCATTCTGGAGCGGCTGGCCCTCCATGTCGCTCCCGCCTTGGAAAACGCCCGGCTGTACCAGGAGCAGGTACAGGCCCAGCAGGAGTTACGGGCCAGCGAAGAACGCCTCCGCTCGATGATGGAGAAAATGCCCGATGGCCTGCTAGTGTCGATTGAGGGAAAGATTATATACGCCAACCAGGCGCTGGCTACCATGTTGGGCTGCGAATGCGCTGACTTCCAGGGACAGTCTCCTTTGACGTTGCTGCATCCCGAGGACCAGGAGCGCGCTACCCACTGGATGGAGCGAATGCTCGGCGGCGCCACGGGGTCCCCGGAAGAGTATCGGGCCTGCAGCAAAGACGGCGCCATCGTCCCGGTGGAGGTATCCTGCCGGCTCATTGATTATGGCGGGAAACCGGCCCTGTTGTCGGTACTGCGGGACTTAACCGAGCGCAAATTACTAGAAGGGCGCCTCTCCCAAGCCCAGAAGTTGGAAACGGTTGGCCGACTGGCTGGTGGAGTGGCCCATGATTTCAACAACGTGCTAACCGCCATTATGGGCTATACCCAATTGTCGTTGCTGCTAGCGCCCGCTGAGTGCGAAATTAGCGACCATCTTCAAGAGATCAAGAAGGCCGCCGACCGGGCCGCCAACCTGACCGGCCAGTTGCTGGCCTTCTCCCGCCAGCAGGTCATCGAGCCTAAGGTCTTGGACCTGAATGACGTGGTTATCAACCTGGGCAAGATGCTCCGGCGTCTCATTGGCGAAGATATTGAATTGATCACCCTGCCCGCCACCGAACTGGACCTGGTCAAGGCAGACCCCGGTCAGATTGAACAAGTCTTGTTGAACCTGGCCGTCAATGCCCGGGACGCCATGCCCGACGGGGGCAAACTTACCATCAAGACCGCCTGCGTTACCCTAGACGCTGAGTACGTGCGGCATCACGAAGACGCCTCCCCGGGCCGGCATGTGATGCTGGTGGTAAGTGACACCGGCACGGGCATTTCCGAGGAGGTCCAAAAGCATATGTTTGAGCCCTTCTTCACCACCAAGATGGTAGGGAAGGGAACCGGTCTGGGATTGGCCACCTGCTTTGGCATCGTCCAGCAGAGCGGTGGTCACATTGAGGTTGAAACCGAACCAGGCCAGGGAACCAGCTTCAAGGTTTACCTGCCGGTAACAGAGGAAACCTATGAGGTTCAGCCCAAGATTGTCGATTCTTCTATCTCGCCCCAGGGGAATGAGACGGTGCTGCTGGCGGAAGATGAGTCCATGGTGCGGTCGATGGTGGCGACGGTGTTGCGGGACCGAGGTTATGT
>JACZRM010000031.1 GCA_022576105.1 Chloroflexota bacterium
TACGGGGTCAATGTGGCAACCTGCGCCTGTATCAAGGAGCACCATGACGACGAGCACTCGTCGGTGGAATCCTTCTTGGTGGCGGCGGCAGATGCGATCAGTGCGGCTCGGCCGGGCGCTCGTAAGGAGTCATTGGACCAGTACGTGAATCGTCTTCGGGAACTGGAAGAAGCCGCCACCAGCTTCACCGGTGTGGACCGGGCCTTCGCCATCCAGGCCGGCCGCGAAGTCCGCGTCATGGTCAATCCGGGACACATGAACGACATTCAGTCTGCCGATCTGGCCAGGGATATCGCCAAGAAAGTGCAGAACGACTTGGTTTTCCCGGGACAGATCAAGGTGACAGTCATTCGTGAGACCCGTAGCATCGAGTATGCCCGCTAATCGGGTGCAAACCCGTCGTGGCCCAACCGGGTCGGCCAATGGCGCATCATCGGGTAAATAACTAGGAAAAACCGGGTGGAACTCGGTAGGGGCCCAGGTCCGGAGTTTCCCGGCGTTGGGCCCCTTCTATTCGACTAATCTAGGACTGTCCGCTTTGCGCATTCTGATGATCGGAGACATAATCGGCAAGCCCGGTCGGCAGGCTATCAAGACATTGCTGCCTGATCTGCGGCAAGAACTGTCAATCGATATGGTGATCGCCAACGGCGAAAATACCGCCGGCGGATTTGGAATTACCCTGGAGACGGCCTACGAACTTCTGGATAGCGGCGTTGACGTGCTGACCTCTGGCAACCACATTTGGGACCAGCGCGAAATTATCCCCCATATGGATGAAGGCCTGCCATTGATTCGCCCGGCCAACTATCCCAACGCTCCTGGTCGTGGGTATCTGTTTCATAACGGAGTGATGGTGCTGAATCTGATGGGGAGGGTGTTTATGCCGCCCCTGGATTGCCCATTTCGCACCGCTGAAACCATACTTCAGGAAGTAAAAAAGGCTGAAAACCCGCGAGTAATTATCGTGGACTTTCACGCTGAGGCCACCTCTGAAAAACAAGGCTTGGGCTGGTATCTCGACGGGCGGGTCAGCGCGGTGCTGGGCACCCATACTCACGTTGGTACGGTGGACGCAAAAGTGCTGCCTGGAGGCACCGGGTACCTGACCGATGTAGGAATGACCGGGCCGATAAACTCGGTAATCGGCAGCGGCGTTGACGCCGTCTTGGACCGGTTTCTCACCGGCATGCCCCAGAGGCTGAAGGTGGCCACCGGGCCGGTGGCAATGAACTCGGTGCTGTTGGACATTGATTCTGAATCTGGACGAGCTACCGGGATTCAGAGGGTAGATAGGATGGTAGATTGAGAATGGGCGCAGTTGTTGATTTGCATTTGCATACCACCGTTTCTGATGGGCGCTTGACGCCAACCGAGTTGATTAAATTGGTGGCCGGTAAGGGTCTCAAGGTGGTCTCAATCTCGGACCACGACATAACCGATGGGCTGGCCGAAGCCTACCAGGCGGCCCAGGAATTTCCCGATATGAGAATCATTCCCGGTATTGAGCTCAGCACCGACATACCCGGTGATGAGATTCACATGCTGGGCTACTTCATCAGCTATGAGGATGATGCCTTCCAGACCATATTGAGCCGGTTCAGGGAGGGGCGTCTGGAGCGGGGCCAGGCGATGGTGGAAAAGCTGGCCGAACACGGTTTGCATGTCGAATGGGAAAGAGTCAAGGAGATTGCCGGGGAGGGCTCAGTGGGTAGGCCGCATATCGCGCTGGCCCTGGTAGAGAAAGGGTACTTCAAAGAACCCAAGGACGCATTCGCCGAATATTTAGGTCGCAATGGTTTAGCCTACGCCGAGCGGGAGAAAATGACCCCGGAAGAAGGGGTTGAGATGCTGGGTAGGATCGGCGGAGTTGCGGTGTTGGCTCATCCGGCGCAACTGGCGGACTTGGACGAAAAAGCGGGCCAATTGAAGGCCGCCGGTCTGGTTGGGATGGAGGTCTATTACGCCCAATATTCCCCAGAGACGATTGACCGATTGGCCAGAGTTGCCGAGAATCACGGTCTGATTCCCTGCGGAGGCAGCGACTACCACGGCCTGGGCAACACTGGCGAGTTGCTGCCGGGCACTATGGGTCCTCCCATGGAAACCGTGGAGCGATTAGAAGAAGCATCCCGCAAAATAATGCAATCGGCTAACTGATTCCTTACCTCTTTCATGGGCTCAACAATGGAGATCGCCGGACTCTACCTATACGCCTATCTGGTAGGCTCGGTGCCCACCGCGTACCTGCTGGGCAGATTGGCCAAAGGGATCGATATTCGCTCCTATGGGAGCGGCAACGTCGGTGGGACTAATCTGGCCCATCAAGCCGGTAGACTGTGGCTGCTGCCCCTGGGCGGCTTTGATATCCTGGTAAAAGGGGCTTCCCCGGTCTTGATCGCTCAATATGCATTGGGATGGGAATCGGATTCTTTGGTGCTGTTGGGTGCGCCGATTCTTTCTATAATCGGGCACAACTGGTCAGTGTTTATCCGGTTTCAAGGCGGTCGCGGCATTGCGGTTGTTTGCGGAATCCTCCTGGCCATATCTCCATTGTTGATTGGCGCATTTCTGGTGTTGTTCAGCGCAGGGTGGCTGGCGACCAGAAGCGCTGGCGTGTGGGTATTAGTTTCACTGCTGGCATTACCCCTGTGGGGGATACTCATGGGTCAACCGGCGGCGGTTACCTGGCTCTGTGTCGTCATGCTGGGCTTGGTGCTCTTGAAACGTTTGTTGTCAAACGGAACTCCAATGCCTCAAGATATTTCCAGAGGAAGAGTATTATTCAATCGGGCGTTCCGAGACCGGGACGTTGATGATCGGTCAACTTGGGTTGATCGCCTTCCATCAACCAGCGAGGTCACCAGTTGAGCATAATGGAGCAGCCGGAAGAGCCCCAGCAAGAGCAAGCCGTAACTGGGAGATGCCATTGGCACCCAGATATAGAAACGGGTTTATCCTGTAGCCAGTGTGGTAAGTACGTATGCACCAGTTGCATGGTGCAGGCTTCGGTGGGTATCAGATGCCGGGAATGCGGCAAAGCCGTACGGTTACCCACTTTCGACGTCACGACGATTTATTATGCTCGGGCAGGCGGAGTAGCTCTGGCGGTCGCAATCGTTGGCGGCATTCTGTGGGCCGTGCTCAACAACATTTTCCTGGGTATCCCCTTTCTCCCTGGGCTAATCGCCCTGGGTGTTGGCTATGGGGCCGGCGAATTGATCAGTCTTTCGGTGAACCGGAAGCGGAGTATGGGGCTGGTCTGGTTGGCTGGAGGAGCGGTGTTGGCGGCCTTCATCGTCAGTTGGCTAGTAGACCCATTCAGAATTAACATCTGGTGGCTACTGTTCGTTGTTATCGGGGTTTCCGTCGCGGTCCAGCGAGTCCGCCCTTAGCTCCTGCCACAGTTGTTCCACCGTAGAACGGACCAGACCATAGCTGAAACCACGGCCTTGCAAGTGGGATGATATCCGGCGCCGAAATTCCTCTTCCGTACCGTTCCTAATTGACTGACGCTTAGCCATCCGGGCTCCAGCCTGATGGGCGTTGGCTTCATCGTCAAATCCATCCAGCGAATCCTGAATAACTTCCGATGAAACCCCTTTCTGCCGTAATTCTTGTTGCACCAATCGCTGAGCTCTAGGCCGGTGCTGTTCCCGGTTGCTGCGCCACTGCTGGGCGAAGGCTGCATCATCCAGGAGTTTCTGTTTACGCAGGGCTTCGATTACCTGGTCAATGGTCTCCAGAGAGTATTTCTGGGTAAGGCGACGCCGCACTTCTGCTTCGCTTCGTGCCCGATAGGTCAGGAAACGTAGTGCGGCGTTTTTTGCTGCGACGAAGACCTCTTCGCCTTCAGACAATCTTGAAGCCTTCATGCATTGTCAGGTAGAAATTAGGGCCCCGCTATTTGTCTTCGCTCTGATCCGACGCTGTTGCCAAGGACAATTCCGCATCAGACCCTCCCGGGTTAGTGCCGTTGCTTGATGGTGGTTCGGGCGCGGGAGCTTGCCCACGTATGCGGTCTTCCAAGGATTGGGCGAGTTCGGAGTGCTCTGACAGGAACTCCTTGGAGTTTTCCCGGCCCTGTCCCAAGCGCGTTTCACCATAGGAGTAAAATGCGCCGGCCTTCTTGATGATGCCCTGGTCTACGCCGATGTCCAGCAGGTCGCCCATCTTGCTGATGCCTTTGTTGAACATAATGTCAAACTCGGCGACCCGGAAGGGTGCGGCGATTTTGTTCTTCACTACCCTGGCCCGCACCCGGTTGCCAATGGCCTCTGATCCTTGTTTGATGGATTCAATACGGCGCAGGTCAATGCGAACCGAGCTATAGAACTTGAGGGCCCGGCCTCCGGGAGTGACCTCCGGGCTGCCGTAGACCACCCCCACCTTTTCCCGCAGTTGGTTGATGAACACCACCGCCGTGCGGGAATGATGGATGGCCGCGGTCAGTTTGCGGAGAGCTTGAGACATTAACCGGGCCTGCAATCCGACATGAGTATCTCCCATGTCACCATCGATTTCAGCTTGAGGGACCAGCGCGGCAACACTGTCGATCACCACCGCATCCACTGCGCCGCTGCGAACCAGTTGCTCGGTGATATCCAAGGCTTGTTCGGCGCTATCGGGCTGGGAAATCAGCAGGGTGTCCAGGTCAAGCCCGCAGTTGGCGGCGTAGGTGGGATCAAGGGCGTGCTCTACGTCGATGTAAGCGGCGATCCCGCCCAACTTCTGTGTCTCGGCCATGAAATGGATGGCTAAGGTGGATTTACCTGAGGATTCTCCACCGTATATTTCGGTGACTCTCCCACGGGGGATCCCACCGGCCCCCAGGGCAATATCCAAACTCAGCGAGCCGGTGGGTATCACTTCAGTTACCAGTTGCTGGGCAACTTCACCCAAGCGCATCACGGCCCCCTTACCGTGATCCTTCTCAATGCGGCTCAACGCTATTTCCAGGGCTGCCAGTTTGTCCTTGGTGTGCTTATCGTCATTCTTGTTGGTCGGCATATCAGCCCATCTCCCCTTTCTCGTCTTTTGGGAAATGCTAGCACAGGGTTTTGCTGCTAACAAGGCTCTGAAGTCAGTAAAACTGATGGCAAGTAATGGAGCGAATCTCGCTTGGTTTGTGCTGGAGGACGACCGTCCCCAAGGTTAAAACTCTCAATTGCCGCCTTTGAACCCAATGCTAACCTGCCCGTGGTCCACAATCACCGGAGTGACCCGTTCGCCGTTGGTCAGGGCCAGCAAATCTGGAATTTTATCGGTTTCCTTGGAAACGTCAATTTCGGTGTACTGGATTTTGTTTCGGCGATAATCCATTTTCGCCGCTGCGGAAAAGGCGCAATCCGGATGGGTGTAAATGAGGACTTCGGCCTGACTTGTCTGGGTCACCTTGAACTCCTGGAGGGTCAGTTATTGAGAATTGGTCACCTTATTGTAAAAGCAAGATGCAAATTATTCAATGAGTAGGACTTTCGCCGTGGGATTAGCCTGAACTCTGGCTCACCGGGGGCGCCGGCGATAACAGTTACTATGGACGGCACACGGTTTCAGTGGCCGGATATGGTCGTCATGAGGTTGCCTCCATGATATTCTAGGGAAGCGAGCGAAAATGATCATGGTGTCCCGTCGTTCCAATCTCGGATTGGCGGATTATGGCGGAGTACGGAGGAAGCACAATGGCTAGAGTCCCATATGTGGAAAGGGAAGACCTGGACCCGGAAGGGCAGAAAATTTACGACCAGATCCGGCAAGACCGAAATACGTCTGAAGTAGGACTGCAATTTCGCGCTCTGCTCAATAGCCCCAAGGCGGCCGGTCACCTGACGTCGATGGGCGCCCAACTCAGGTTCCAGAGCGCCATGCCCGAAAATCTCAAGGAACTGACCATTATCCTGGTGGCCCGGGAATGGGATAGCGGAATCGAGTGGACCGGCCACGCTGTGCTGGCGGCTCGCGCCGGAGTTTCCGACGACGTGATAGAGAGTATCCGTACCAGGAAGGGTCTGGAGGGATTTAGCGAACCAGAGAAAGTGATTGCGCGGTTTGTGCATGAAGCCCTTCGGGAGAAGGCCGTTTCAGACGCTACGTTCTCGGCGGTTGAACAACTCTTGGGCGTTAAGGGCGCGGTCGATCTGACATTAACGGTGTCCTACTATACGGCCCTGGCCCTGGCTCAAATTGCATTGCAGCCGGAAATGGGCGGAGGGCGGGTTTCTACTCTGTAGGAACCGGCCCGTGTAGGGACAAGTAATGACGGAACACCAAGACTTGCTACAACAGTTGGTCCAGGTACTTCAAGATTCCTCTATTGGCGCATCGTTCATAAATCCACCGCCCAGAGGCGGGAGGCTTACCGGCGAGGCTGAGGAAAATGTAGAGCGGATACTGGAGTCGTTGCGGGGCATACCCACCGGTCGGCGCCACCTGGCCTACGGCAATGGTTGCTTCGCGATTGGCTGCTACTCAGAAGCCGCCGCGGTCTACTTGGAACTTTTGGTTGAGGAACCAGGGAATCACGTAGCGCGATTCAATCTGGGGCTGGCCTATTCCCGTCTGAAGCGGCCAGAAGATGCGGTGAAGGAGTTCAGCCAGGTCCTGGAAGCTGAGTCCGGTCTGGCCCAGGCCTATTATCAGAGGGGAAATGCCTATGATGATCTGACTGAGCCAGAGATTGCCATCGGCGATTACGAAACGGCAATCAGCCTGGACCCCGATTACTTGAGGGCCCACTACAATCGAGGAATCGTATTGGCTAAAGTAGGGCGGCATCAGGAAGCTGTGGACCAGTTCGGGAAGGTGATTGGACTGCGGCCAGACCTGGCCAACGCCTACTTGAACCGAGGAGCTTCTCAAGACGAGCTTGGGCGTCACGAGCAGGGGATTGCCGATTACACCGAAGCGCTGCGTCTTGACCCGGATAATGTCAATGCCAGATTCAACCGGGCCAGGACTTATTACTATCTGGATCGGGTGGACGATGCGATAGAGGACTACACCGAAGTGGTGCGGTTGCGGCCTGACGATGCCGAGGCGTTCAACAACCGCGGCCTGGCTTTCGATTCCTTGCGCGACTATCAAAGGGCGCTGGAGGATTATCGGGTCGCCGCTTCCCTGCAGCCGGATTTTGCCGAGGTCTTCAACAATCGAGGCGCTGCTCTGGAGGCGATGGGGGAGAACGAGGCGGCCATGACTGAATACATCGCGGCGGCGAAAGCGGCCCCAGATTTCGCGGTGGCTTATTTTAACGCGGCGCGTTTGTGTTCAAAGCTGGGAGACCTGGAACAGTGTCTGAAAAACCTGCAAGTGGCCGAAAATCTAGAGCCGGGTTGGCGAGAGGAAGCTGCTGAGGATGAGCACCTGAGCTGGGTCTTGGAAATGGTTGAATTAAAAGAAAAGAAAAACCAATAAAAGAGCGAGCCCCCCAGGATTCTTGAACCCGGAAAGTCAGCGATTGTTTGATGCAGTCGGCCCCAGGTCGGAGTCGGAACCTTCATCGCTCCCCAGGTCTAGTTCCAGGCCCAGGTCCAGTTCAAGGTCGTCCAGGTCGTCCCTGGGCATCGCTCCGGCGGCGGCCAGGCGACGCCGGATTAAGACGTTGTGGGCCAAGACCAGTATGGCCAGCGCGCCCAACCCGACCAACAAGTCCGGCGACTGCCCGTTGGCAAAGCCCACCCCCAATATCAGGGAGAAGCAGACGACTATTCCCCAGGCGGAGCGATAAGAGGCCTTCCAGGCTATCGCTACCGTGGCAAATCCTGCTGCAACTCCCAGCAGCCCCAACAGCGGTGTCAGCGCCAGGGTAACGCCCACCAGGGTGGCCATGCCGTCGCCGCCCTTGAAGCCGGTGAAGACCGACCTCCAGTGGCCCAGGACCGCGGCTCCACCAGATAGGAGTACCAGCGGTCCCCACAGGTCTAGTAACTGCGCGATCATTACGGCCAGAGAGCCCTTGGCTACATCGGCGGCGAACACCAGAAGACCGGTGCGCCGGCCCACGTTCCAGAACACGTTGGCAGTGCCGGCCCGACGGTTGCCGGTGCTGAAGATATCCACTCCCCTTAATCTTGCGGCCAGGTGGGCAAAGGGCACCGACCCCAACAGGTATCCCACCAGCAAGGAAGCAAGTACTTTTTGCAGCAGAACCAGGTCTTCGAAACCCATGCGTCAACACCCGCCAAAAACCTTAGGGGCCATGGACACGCCTAATATACCAGCGAAGCTCTGAGGATGATAGGGGGAATTGATGGGTATTGAGGTAGAGTATCCGGGATCAAGCAGGCTTTTCTGCGACGAACAGCCAATATCCCAGGTGTCCGGCCTGCACCATTTGCTTGACCTGCTCGATCAAATCTGGGGCCCCAGGCAGCCAACCCTGGTCGAATGGCGAATCTTGCTGACTGAGGTTCTGCCAGGCCGACAATGCGCCCAGCTTGCCGGACAGGTCATCCAATAGCTTGGCCAACTCTGCCGATGCGTCTTCCTGGTGAGTGAGGATCATACCGGCGTCCTGCAGCCGATCACAATATCCATCCGCGTTCAGCGCGCCGGACAAGCACAGAATTTGACCTACTACCCCGTTTAGCGCATCGGGCAGGCTACCGGGCTCCACCGTTACGTCGCTCAGGCCAAACTTTCCCCCGGGGCGAAGTGCTTTTTTTACCTGCTGGACCAAACGACTCTTCTGGGCGAAGATGCTCAGGGAGCATTCGCAGATCACCGCATCAACGCTGGCGGGCTTCAAGGGAGGCTCTTCGGCATCGGCTTGGACAAAGAACGCCTGAGGGCCAATCTGGGCCTCCATTACGGCGCTGTGCGCTTCCAGCAGGGCCTGGCCGCCGAACTCGACTCCCAGGACGCGACAATGGAACACCCGGGACAGGGCCATTGCGCTGACACCGCGCCCACAGGCCAGGTCAACGACCCAGTCTGATGCTTGCAGGCCCATCAAACGGCCCAGGCGATTGGTCAACCCCAAACCGCCGGGATGCAGCGTATCGCCCAGAATCAACCGGGCGATGTCCGACTGGTAGAGGTCGGCGCAGCAGGCTTTAGCTGTTGCTTCTTCGGACAAGTTCAATCTTGCTCCTGGCTTGCTCCAGAGTCAGCTGCTCTCGAATTGCTTCCCGGTAGCCCACCGAATTATAGGCGCAGAAGGGAATCGCCCGGCCGTCGGGCACCAGGATGCCAACGCAGCACTTCATTACCTGCTTGACACTGAAGGTATAAGCGTCCATAAAGTCCTTGATTGCAATTTGGAAGATGTGGTCTTTCAGGTGATTCATGCTGTAGGGCAGGTCCAGGCCCGGCCCGCAGGCGCACTCGAACTGGCTGGCGGTCTTCTCGGTGCCCGCCACCGCCGACGCTGACCACAAGCCTTCCAAGGCTTTTTGCACGTCGTCGGCATTTGGAGCCTTGGGCAGCGCCCGGTTGGTGATGTAGTCCAGGTAATGTTCAATGTCCAGCAGCCTGGGCAGGGGCACCACCTGGTCGCCGTCAACAAACACGTAGGAGTTTACCTGGCAAGTGGGGAAGCAGCAGGGCACCGGCACGAAGTCCTCCAGGATAAACCGGCCCTTGGTCTGATCAACAATGCCGTGAATAACGTCGGGGATGGTCACCCTTTTCATGGGGTCAAAATCGATATGGCGGCCGACGTGGGTCACCGGTTGAAGGACCACGCCCTTGACTGCGGGATGCTTCAGCCCAAACTCCACGATTGCGCCCACTTCATCCACGTTAACGTCGTGCTCGATGGCCGCCACCAGGACCACGTTCAACCCGGCCTGGTTGATCCGATCCAGAGCCTTCATTTTAGTGTCTAGCAGGTCTTCGCCACGGATAATCTGGTAGGTCTCCCGTCGCAGGCCGTCAAACTGAAAGTAAATTACCGGGTCCAGCTTGGCCAGACCGGCCAGAAATTTGTCGTCGTGGGCCAGTCGCACCCCGTTGGTGTTGACCATCACTTGACGTATCCCCCGGTCCTGGGCCGCTTGAATCATGTCAAAAAGTTGGGGATGTATCGTCGGCTCTCCGCCGCTGAACTGGAGCACCTCCGGGTCGCCCTCGGTTTCAACGAAGCGGTCCAGCATCCCTTCCACCTGCTGCAGCGTGAGGCTGTAACCGATGCCGGCGTTGGCGAAACAGACCGGGCAGTTCAGATTGCAGGCAGTATTAACTTCGATCAAGGCCAGGCACATATGCTGCTTGTGTTCTGGGCACAGACCGCAGTCCAGGGGACAGCCGTCCTTGACCTCGGTGCTGAATTCCAATGGAATGGTGCCTGGCTTGTTGAACTTGACGGAGTCAACGTACATTTCGGCGTCGGAGCTGATGATGCCTTCGAACCAGCCGTGTTCCGGGCAGCGCTTGCGCATGAACACTTTATTGTCGCGGATTATGATCTGAGCGTCGATGACGGTCTTGCATTCCGGGCAGATGCTGCGGGTAAGCTCGTGGAAAATGTAATCTGCGTCCTGTTTAACTCGGCTCTTGGCGGGATTTCCAGCGGTGGTGTCCAATATCAATCTCCAGCCTGTTTGTTTGTGCACTCGCAGACCCTGGTTCGGCCTGGGCCGGCGTTGGCGGGGAACTATTCTGGCGGCGCTTCTGGCGACCCAGCATACTTGGGATGCAGTATGCTGGCAAAGGATGCGCATTTGCTTGCTCTGATTGTGCGGCGATATAAGTTCCGCGTAGGCTATCTCAGATACCCATTGCGGCGGTGACCCGATGTCCTCCAACCAATTCCCATTGTCAGGAATTGTGGTTCTTGACCTGACCCAGATCATGGCCGGGCCGGTCTGCACCATGCTGCTGGCCGACATGGGCGCGGATGTAGTCAAGATTGAAAAGCCCAACGGCGGTGACGATACCCGCCGAATGGGGCCGCCCTTCGTCAATGGATGGGGAGCGGGATTCCTGGCGCTGAACCGCAACAAGCGGAGCCTGGTCTTGAATCTCCAAAAACCCCAGGGGCGGGAGGTATTCCAGCGTTTGCTGAATAGTGCCGACGTAGTGGTGGAGAACTTTCGTCCCGGCGTGATGGACCGGCTGGGTCTGGGTTATGAAGAACTTATCGGGCTAAAGCCCGACTTGGTGTATTGCACAATCTCCGGGTTTGGCAGCACCGGCCCCTACCGCGAACGGGGCGGTTTTGACCTGGTGGCCCAGGGAATGAGCGGCCTGATGAGCATTACCGGCTTTCCAGACAGCCCACCGGCCAAAGTAGGCGTGCCGATAACCGATATTTCCGCCGGATTGCTGGCGGCCAACGGCATCTTGTGCGCCTACATACATGCCCTGAAGACGGGACAGGGCCAGATGGTGGACACTTCACTATTGGAGGCGGGAATTGCCTACACCATCTGGGAGTCCTCGGGTTACTTTGCCAGTGGAGAAGTTCCAGGTCCTTTGGGGTCGGCGCATCGGGTTTCTGCGCCCTACCAGGCCCTG
>JACZRM010000273.1 GCA_022576105.1 Chloroflexota bacterium
AATATAAATTATAATTCTTTAGATCCTGGCATTACATTAACAGGTACGTTATCGATAACTGAAAATTTAGTTAATACAAATTACAACAGCCTAAACCCAACGATAACACTAACACCTACGGGTGTAATAGTTGTCAATGAGCAGGGTGCCTGCTTTGATCATTACCAGGATTCAAGCGGTACAGCGCTCTCAGGTGAGGCTATCGGCTCATGGGACGAAGTCCAGGCCAGCCAGGCATCTCTGAGTGATGTCCGCCACCATATTGCTTTTGGCGTAGAGGGGGTGGCGGAGGCGAGGCTATTCAGGGGCCGGGAACAGAAAGCTAATCGTCTTGCCTGGGGCGGGCTGAACTACGTTATGGCTCCTTCCGTCCAGCGGTTTGCTTATGAAATCAGGCTGGAAGAGGAGAGGGGTTAATGTACTGGTTTGTTCGCTAGCCGAAACACAGGCGTTGTGCATCACGGCACAATCTTGAATATCTTTCCCGTGTTGCCGGTCGGTCCGGGGACATTCGAGGTGAGTACGTAGAGTTCCCCGCTGACATCTTGTCCGAAGGAGCGCAGAAAAGCATTGATGCGTCTGTTTACGGTCGTGTTGACCGCCAGTTCCTCAAACAGCCACTTCGCTCCGGGTGCAGACGGTCGTGTGGCGATGAAGAATCGACCCGCCGGGCGGGCTGCAGGCCGGTGCCTATCTACCCGGATTGTAATACGAGAGGGTATTACATGAATGGAGGCCTCTGGTCAAACCAGCGAGCCGCTTGCTCATAGGCGTAGGCCACCCGAAAGATGCCCGGCTCGTCAAAGGGCTTGCCCACCACCTGCATTCCAATGGGCAAACCGGAGGCGGTGAACCCACCGGGTACCGAGATTGCCGGAAGCCCGCTGAGGTTGAAGGGCGCGGTAAAGCTGGGACCGAGCACTGTGCTGATAGCGTCGTAGCCCTCGAAGGCCGCGGCGGGCTGGGTCATGGTGGGGGTAACAAGGAAATCCACCTTCTGGAAGGCTTGGGCCAGCTCTCGATTGAACAGCTTCCGGACCCGCTGCGCTTGCACGTAGTCGCTGGCCGTGAGCAGGCCGCCGATACGGAACCGGGCCCGGACCATCTCGCCGAAATCGTTGGCGCGGCTCTTTAGGTTCTTCTCATGGAAGGCAAAGGCCTCGCTCAGCATAATAACAGAGTTAGCCGCCCGCACGTAGTCCAGGCTGGGTATGGTAACTTCCTCCAGGTGGGCGCCCAAGCCCTGGAGGACGGTCAGTCCCTTTTCCACCACGGCCAGAGTCTCGGGATTCGCCCCCCCGCCGGCGGCAAAAAAGAAGTGGCGAGGCACGCCGATGGTAACCCCTTTAATGTCCTGCTCCAGCCCGGCAGCGTAGTCTGGGACCGGCGCGGCGCTGGTGGTGGGATCTCTGGGGTCGTATCCGGCGATAGCCCCCAGCATGTGAGCCGCGTCCTCAACCGTCCAGGTCATCGGGCCGCAGTGGTCCTGAGACCAGCTAAGGGTTACCACGCCGGCCCGGCTGACCCGTCCGTAGGTGGCCTTAATCCCCACGATGCCGCATAGGGAGGCGGGTCCTCGTATGGAGCCGCCGGTGCAGGAACCCAGGGCTCCCATACACTGACCGGAGGCCACCGCGGCACCGGACCCACTGCTGGAGCCACCGGTGATGTGGTCCAGGTTCCAGGGATTTCGCGCCGGAGGGAAGGGAGTGGTGAAGTCAGGTCCGCCCAGGGCATACTCGTGCATGGCCAGCTTTCCCAGCAGAATGCCCCCAGCATTCTTGAGCCGGGCCGTGGTGGTGGCGTCCTCGGTGGGCACCCGGTCGATATCGACGCGGGAGCCGGAGGTGGTGCGAATGCCGGCAGTGTCGTAAAGGTCTTTCAGGGCAAAGGGGATGCCGTGCATTGGTCCTTTGTATTGACCTTGAAGAATTTCAGCCTCGGCGACCCGGGCGTCGGCCAGGGCCTGCTCCGAAAGGATGGTTATGAAGGAGTGAAGCTGGTCGTTGGTGGCCTCTATGCGGTCCAGGAAAGCGCGGGTTAGCTCCACCGGCGACAACTCTTGCCGCTGCAGCAATGCCCCAGCCTGGCTGATGGTCAAATAGTGGAGGTTGGCGTTGGTGGTGGCCACTCTTATCGCTTCCTTAGAACGGCTGAATCGAGAACGGCTGAATCGGATTTTAAGACCTAATCGGATGACCCCCGGCTATGCAAGCGGGGCCGCAGGCCAGTCGGGGTGGAAGGTCATACCCATCTCTTCCGCTCCCAAGTCTATGGAGTGAAGGATTTCGGTATGTTGGGCATACAAATCATAGAGGGGTTTCAGGTCCTCCAATTCTTGAGTTGTCATCCCCAGACCGGCTCGTTCGGCCATTAGCCGAAATTCCTCGAAACTGACCATTGGCTCCTTGGCAGAGGACATGATTTCCTCCCTAATACCAACTTATTTTGCAAACGAGGTATCGGCAACCTTCCACAAGCTTGGGGTGAAGGAGAGTGGCGAAATCTTTTCCCGTTCGCGGTAAGCTTGTCGAACCACCGGTCATATACTCCACGGATATAAAAGATTTGTATAACATCCTCAGGATAGGAGGATGACCTGACGGTGGTGGCTCGGTGGGGTGCCGTTCTACAGGGAAAATGTCAGTAGCGCCCACCTCAGTTTAGTTTCAACGAAAGGGCAGGTGACGGCTGGCTCATTATACCTCTGTTCGTGGCCCAGATGTGTCACCAGTTGAAGTTGCAGTCTGTCACAGGGGGTCGTTAATTTGGTCTCGGCTCCCCTCTAGGTCATTCACCTGGGGAATACTCCCATTTTTTGGGAGCCTGGTTTTGCGTCTTCCGGTTTATCCGTTGGTCCGGACTCCACCGGCTCTTCTAGGTGTGGACGAAATGCTCACTTGGCGGCTCGG
>JACZRM010000032.1 GCA_022576105.1 Chloroflexota bacterium
CCGGTGGTTGTTGGTCTCGATACGGCCTCTCGGCCTACTAGACCTACGTCTAAGACGGGGCGCATTCCGGTGGTTGTTGGTTGAGTAGCGAAGCGTATCGAAACCAGGCAATAGTTGAAGCTGTTGGTTGAGTAGCGAAGCGTATAGAAACCGGTCCGGCCCATATTCCTTGCTTGAAACCTAGCCGGAATGGCAACCGGTTCATGGTACAATTATTCCCGCCGGAAAGACCTCGCTCGAGGCTTTGGATTCAATAATCGGAGAGGACATGCAGTTCCGTAATCTGCCCAGTGTCGACGTCGTACTGGCAGACCAGGCCCTGGCTGAACCGTTAGCCGTTTACCGTCGGGACTGGGTGGTGGGTCTGGTGCGGCAGGAATTGGAACAGGCCCGCCAGTCAATCCGGCGGGGGGCCGACGCGCCAACGGCCGACCAGGTTGCCGCAGTTGTGATTCAGAACATCGGGGCGATGTTGGAGCCAGCTCCGCGCCACGTGATTAACGCCACCGGAGTAATTATTCATACCAACCTGGGACGCGCTCCCTTGAGTCCTGCCGCAATCAAGGCGGCCAAGTTGGCCGCGCAAGGCTACTCAGACTTGGAGTTGGACCTTACCACCGGACGACGGGGGTCCCGGCAGGACCATTTACAATCGCTGGTCCGAGAACTGACCGGCGCTGAGGCGGCGTTGGTGGTCAACAACAATGCGGCGGCGTTCTTGCTGGGCGTCTCTGCTCTGGCCGACGGGAAAGAAGTAATTGTTTCTCGAGGCGAGGCGGTGGAGATTGGCGGAGGCTTTCGCATTCCTGATGTGCTGCGGCAGAGCGGCGCAACGCTGGTTGATGTGGGGACCACCAACCGCACTTACGCCCGCGACTACGATGAGGCGGTCACCGAAAACACGGCGGCTTTCGTCAAGGCCCACTGCAGCAACTTCCGGATTGAAGGCTTCACCGCGTCGGTTGAACCGGCCGAGTTGGTGGAGCTGGGCCGGCAGCGGGGCATTCCGGTACTCCACGATGTGGGCAGCGGGTGCTTGCTGGACAGCGAAAAGTACGGACTGGCCCATGAACCAACCCCCCAGGAAAGTGTCGCCGCCGGGGTTGGGCTGACATTCTTTTCGGGAGACAAGCTTTTGGGCGGCCCTCAGGCGGGAATCGTGGTCGGTGAAAAGGAGCTGGTCCAGCGATTGGAACGGCACCCTTTGGCCCGGGCGGTACGAATCGACAAGATGAGCCTGGCCGGCCTGACCGCCACATTGGCGCATTACCTGAGGGAAGAAGCCGAGCAAGAAATACCCGTCTGGCGGATGATTTCGGCTTCGGCTGAGGCGTTAAAGCAGCGGGCCAAAAGCTGGCAGTCTAAACTAGAAGCCCCGGCTGAAGTAATTCCCAGCCGGTCGGCCATCGGCGGAGGCAGCCTGCCGGGGGAAACCCTTCCTTCTTGGGTGTTGTCAATCGCATGCCAGGGCATTGATGGAAGAGCCGAAGCGGTGATGCGTCGCCTCCGCGCGAATGACCCGCCGGTAATCGCCCGGATTGAAGACGACCAGGTCTTGCTGGACCCCAGGACGGTGCTGCCGGAGGACGAGGACTCGTTACTGAGATCGTTGTCCTCGGTGTTGGCCACGTAAGAGGGCGGCATTCTAACTCCTTGTCCAGCGGAATTGGTTCAATTTAGGTGGAAGTAAATAGTGACTGACTATTTATTGGTGCATGGCGCCGGGCAAGGAGCCTGGAGTTGGGGCAAGGTCTGGGGCTATATGACCGCTCCGGTCGAGCACCCGCCCCGGTTGTATGCTTATCGTCCAGCCGACAAGGTGTTTTCGCTGGATTTGCCCGGCCACGGCGCCGATGCGGAGGGTGATACCGCTGCAGTATTGATGGAAGAGTGCGTCCAGTCGATTGTGCGGGCCGTCGAACGGCAAGGGCTGCGCGACGTGGTCCTGGTGGGCCATGGTTTTGCCGGGTCCCTCATCCTGCAGGCGGCGGCGCAACTGCCCACGCCACCGAAGCGGGTGGTGCTGATCGCGGGAATTTTACCCCCGGCTGGCAAATCCATGGCATCTGAATTGCCCTTTGTTTTCCGGCGCGGATTTCAGGGCATCAGCAACCTGAAGGGTCTATTGGGCCGGGACTTGAGCGTGCCGCACGGCGTAATTGGCCGCTACCTGTGCAACGGGATTGACCCCATGGCCCTGGTGCAGGTTATCGGCTATTTTGGGCCTTTGCCGGTGAAAGTCCTGAAGGCGAAGACCCCCGCTGGTCTGGAGTGCCCTTGCCCGGTGACTTATGTTGTGCTCACCGAAGACCGGATGCTGTCTCCCGACGCGCAGCGCAGAATGGCGCGGCGTATTCCCGACGTTGAGGTCTTGGAATTGGAGTCGTGTCATCAAGCAACGCTGTACAAGCCCAAGGAGCTATCCGAAATGTTGCTGGCCTACGCATAGCGGGTGCGTCGCGGTCGGCTAATTGTGAGAATTTCTGCGTCCAGGTTCATTTTTGCTGTGCGTAAGCTGGCCGTGATTGCAATCCCGTTGTTGGCTCTGGCAGTTGCCTGCGGTCAACCGGCCACGTTGCCAGGGTCTGAACCTACTGCTACTTTCTCAAACACGGAAGTCCCACCGACGGCGATATCAGTTGTCCCGCCCACCAATAATCCCCTCTCTCCGACCGCCACGTCAGTTGTAGCGCCCACCAATTCGACTCTCCCTCCGGCTGTCGCCGCAACACCGGCGGCCACACCATCACCCGAGCCGGTGTCCAACCCAGTCCGGTTGGAGATAGTCGAAGGCTCAATGGCCCGGTATCGGGTCAAGGAGCAGTTCGCCCGCCGCAATGCGCCCAACGATGCGGTTGGTGAAACCGCCAGAGTAACCGGCGCTATCGTCTTTGACACCAATGGCGGAGTTATCTCGGAGGAATCAACGCTAGTGGTTGATTTGGGCACTTTGCGCAGCGACGATGATGATCGCGATGAATATCTGCGGGAAGAGTCACTGGAGTCGGACCGTTTTCCTCTGGCCGAATTTGCGGTGCGGGAGATTTCCGGGCTGCCCTGGCCGCTGCCCCATGAAGGCGAGTTCAGTTTTCAGCTAGAAGGAGACCTGACGTTGCATAACAACACCAGCCCGTTGACTTGGGAGGCGGTAGCCCGATTCACGCCGGAACAAATTGTCGGCTCTGCCAAGACCAGCTTCACCTTCGGAGTATTTCATATTGTGCGCCCGTCTCGGTTCTTCTTGCTAAGCGTTGAAGACAATATACGCTTGGAACTGAACTTCGTGTTGTCGATTACCCAGGTTGAGGGGTAACTGTTTCAAGAAGCAATAACAATTCTGTATCAGTGGGGGCGCCGGTCCCGGCGCCCCCACTGACGAAGATTCACCCTTGTACCAATAGATGCCCTACTGACCTACCACCACTGTCGGCAGGTCGGCGATCCTGTTTGTTCCAAAGGTCGGGTTTCCCTGGGGTGTTTCGGTCTTTTCATCTACCGTGAAGGTGATGGTGCTTTTGACTGGTGAGTCCAAGGAGGTGCCGTCGTAGTTGATTAACTCAGCGGTCAACTCGTAAACTCCCTGAGCCAAGTTAGCCAATGCTCCCAGGATGCTGCTGCGGGACCCCAGGTCAATGCCATCGAGAGCCACCTTTACCTTTCCGCTGTTGGGGTCATCCGCTGCAATGTTGAAATTGGTCACGCTGGCTCCGTACAGAATGGTGGTGCCCCGCAGCTCTCGAGCCGTAGATGGAGCATTTAACGTAATGCTGGGCTGGCCACCGTCCGATGATCCCAGCACCCGCAGCACGCCGATCATCCCTGCGTTTTGGTGGAAGCCCCGGGCGACGGCGCAGTAGAAGGGGTAAAGCCCGGGTCGGTCGAAGGTGTGCTGTCTAATGCGAGACTCGCCGCTGGCCAGCCGATGGGCACGTTCGTTTTTGGCGGCCTGGTCGTCGAACGAGTAGAAAAAGATGTTGTGGGACTGCTCGCCTTCATTGCTCAGGCTCATGGTAATGGGTTGCCCGGCCTGGACTACAATCTCGCCGACGCTGAAGTTGAAGTCACTAGCAACAATCGCAACGTCAGTGCCGGGGATGTTCCCGCAGGCGGTGTAAACGCTAGGCTCCCCGGCCTTGTGAGAGTTAACGGCAAAGTCCCCGGTGAGCAGGCTGGATATTGACACACCTTCCAGGAGCGTGCCGGAGATGCCTTCCGAGAAACTGGTTAGCGGGTAAACTACACCACCCAGAGTGTCAACCCCGCACTGGCCAGAATGGATGTGGACCTTCTCGCTTTCCAATGCGCCGGGCGATAGCGAAAGCCAGACCTCGGTGTTGCCACCCCCGGGCGTCAGCAGGGCCGTGCCCGACTGACCGGAGGAGTTGTCTTCATTCAGATTTACAGTGATGGTGTCGAAATTCCGGTCAATATTCCCGCAGGCGGTGTAAACGCTAGGCTCCCCGGCCTTGTGGGAGTTAAGGGCAAAGTTGCCGGTCTGCACGCTGTTTAGGGTCGTGTCTATCGAAGAAACTGAGGGTCCGAACCCGCCAACAAAGCTGGACAGAGGGTGCACTACTCCGCCCAGAGTGTCAGCCCCGCACTGGCCAGAATGGATGTGGAACTTCTCGCTTTCCAATGCGCCGGGCGATAGGAAGGCAACAACTTCAGTTATGGTGCCGCGAGCGGTCAATGTTGCCAGACCCGATTGCCCTGAGTCGTTCTGGGCATCCAGGGCAATGGTGATGCTTTCGGCTTTGATCGGGATGTTGCCACAACTGGTGTAGACGTTACCCTCACCCTTCTTATGGGTGTTGATTGCGAAGTCGCCGTTGAGCAGGCTGGACATCTTAACATTAAGAGTGGTCACGGAAAAGCCCGCGCCACCGACGAAGCTGGTTAGAGGGTCCACCACACCGCCCAGAGTGTCGGCTCCGCACCGGCCCGAGTGGATGTGGGCCGATTCCGTCTCCAGTGCTCCGGGTGGCAGAAGGAGGATTATCTCAGTCTGGTCACCTTTGGCTGTCAGAGTGGCCCACCCGGTCTGGCCGGAGCCGTTATCCTCGTTCAGCACCACGGTCAGCAGGTCTGACGGGGCAGTTTTAAAGATAGCCATAGCTTCCTCGGGCACATCCGGCATCATGGCCTCGGGCATCGCGGTGGGTTCCGGGGCAGTTGTCGGCGCCGTAGTCGGTACTTGGGGAGGGGCCGATGTAGCGGCCGGTGGTGCTACAGTCGCGGCGGGAGGAACCGGTGTATCGCTGGCGGCTGCTTGGGCAGGAGCAGATGTAGCGGCGGGCGGAGCCGAGGTGGCCGTTGGTTCGGAAGTACAGGCAATGACTAAGCCTGAAAGAAGCGCGATAGATAAAACCATCCAATTGACCAGACGTTTGTGCACACTCATGTATCCCCCATCTTTGTAAAATCGATTTATTTGTAATTATCCGATTGCTATACGCATCAGGTTCCTGGTTGGATTTCTATGGTCGCCAATACATGACCACTGGTTTCGCCGGCGTGATTCGCTCACGCTGCGCCAACAGCCAGCGGCATGGCGCCGATTCACCCGAGCAAATACAAGGTGAATCCGCCAGCCTTCAAGCAGCCTTTTAGATGGCCGGGCTATGCTAGACTGGCGGCATGACCTACATCGCCGACCTGCACCTGCACTCGGCCTATGCCTACGCCTGCAGCAAATATCTAACCCTGGAAAACCTGGCTAAATGGGCCAAGCTGAAGGGAATTGACCTGTTGGCCACCGCCGACTTTACCCATCCGCGCTGGTTGTCAGAGTTAACTCAGCAGTTGACGCCCACTGGAACGGGTCTGTACCAGTTTCAGGGCGCGCACTTCGTTTTGGGAACTGAGGTGAGTTGTGTTTATCGGCAGGGTGGCGCCAGCCGGCGGGTTCATGTGCTGCTGTTTGCTCCTGATTTGGATACTGTGAGCCGCCTGAACCTTTTCCTGAGCGATT
Organism: Chloroflexota bacterium; assembly: GCA_022576105.1. The sequence goes on from JACZRM010000032.1 coordinate 5,972, forward strand.
ATGGCAACTTAGTCCAGGACGGGCGTCCAACCTTGAGACTGTCAGTGCGTGATTTGACCGAGGCGGTCCTGGACACCAACCCAAACTGCATCGTGATACCAGCCCACGTATGGACTCCCTGGTACGGGGTATTTGGATCCAAGTCCGGGTTCGATTCCCTGGCAGAATGCTTTTTGGACCTGACTCCCTCCATTAACGCCGTTGAGACCGGCCTATCCAGCGACCCGGCAATGAACTGGGCCATCGCCGAACTAGAAAACCTTACGATTATATCCTGCTCTGACGCCCATTCTCTGCCCAAGCTGGCCCGGGAAGTCACCGCCTTTGAAGGGGAGTTGACCTACCAGGGATTGTTCGACGCGCTGTCTCAAAACCGGGTGGCCTTCACCGCAGAGTTTTACCCGGAAGAGGGGAAGTACCACTACGACGGCCACCGTAAGTGCGGGATTAGCCAGTCTCCAGAAGAGACCCGGCGCCAGGGTGGTCGCTGCCCGGTTTGCCGAAGGCCGCTAACCCTGGGCGTGCTCAACCGTACTCGTTCACTGTCGGCCGAGCCGGTCTTGGCGGAACGGGGCTCCGATGGCTTTGTCCGATTAGCCGGATCATCCACCAGCGCATCCAAAAAAAGGCCGCCCTTCATTCGGCTGGTGCCGCTCCAAGAGATAATCGCCACGGTGTTGGGCCAAGGCGTCAGCGCCAAGCGGGTTCAGTCGACTTACTTTCACCTGGTGGAGGAGTTGGGCAGCGAATTGGAAGTGCTGATCAACGCCAGCCCATCGGACTTGATTAGTCTCGCCGGTGAGGAGATAGGACCGGCTATCTTGCGAGCCAGAGCCGGAGACGTTCGCGTAGAACCTGGTTACGATGGCGTTTTCGGTCGGATTTCAATTGAGGCAGGGGGCGATTTATCGAGTCTGAACGACGCGGAACATCAGGAGGCCGAATTACAAGGACGGCTCTTCTAGCAATCTGGAAACAACCCTTAATGCGTCCATCGGGCCGCTAGTATCGCCTCATTAGTGGCAATTCAAGTCTGAGATTGAAGTAAGGCCTCTGCCTGACCAAGTTGGTGCAACACGACCTGGGGTGGCCGGCAGGAAGGGTATCAGAAACCCCCGACGGTCCCGGTGCGGCAGGTTGCGGCCGATTATGCCCGGCACACCCTATGCTACAATGTGCCCAAAGTGATGATGGCCGGTACAAAAGTGTTAGACGTGGCCCTGCGCCGGTTGAGGTCAGAGGACATCAACCAGGTTCTTGAAATTGAAAAAGAAGCCTTCGCGCCCATGGTGATGGGGACTCCGTTCAAGCGGGAGCTGAACAATCGCTACGCCAGGTACTTCGTGGCCTACCAATGTGATGCGCCTGAGTCTCAACCGGAGACGGCCCTCGAACCGGAGCCGGCCGCCAGAGACTCTTCCCTTTGGAATCGCATGGTAAAGACCGTCCAGGGAGTGGTTGGGCGAGAAGGAGAAACCCTCAACTCTAAATCCAACATAATAGGATATGTGGGACTCTGGTTTCAGGGAAATGAAGCCCACATTACCGAGATTGCGGTGAGGGAACCGCTCCGCGGTCATGGAATTGGCGAGCTGCTCTTGATTGCTACCGTCAGAGCCGCCGTTGAACATGGTTCTTCGGTGGTGACATTAGAGGTGCGCGTCTCCAATTTTATTGCCCAGCGCATGTATGAGAAATACGGGTTCAAAACCGCTGGAATCCGCAAGGGTTACTATTCCGACAATAGGGAAGATGCAGTCATAATGACAACCAGCCCGGTCCATACCTGGGAGTTCCAGCACCAGTTCAGCGAATTGCAGGAGGCTTATCTGGTTCGCTGGCGGGAAATTTGCATTGAAAGTTAAATTGAAAGTTAAATGGTTGAAAGTTAGCCAAAGGGCATTTGGTAGGCGATCGAGACGGGGTATCTGGCTTCGTCAGAGCCAACCTAGTGCTCATTCGAGTTGACCGCCCCCATCGCCCTTGATAAAATAGTCCAGTCTTATTGCTAACGGGGAAAATATGATTGTCATTGGCTTAACCGGAGGTATCGGTACCGGGAAAAGCGAAGTAGCCCGAATATTGCAAGACCTGGGCGCGGTGATAATCGACGCCGACCAGGTAGGGCACCAAGCGTACACACCCCATACGGAAGCCTGGGAAGCGGTCATTAAAGCCTTTGGCCAGAAAATCCTCGACTCCAGCGGTGAAATCGACCGGAAACAGCTGGGAGCAATCGTATTCTCCGACCCAAGCCATCTGGCCCGGCTGAATCAAATAATGCACCCGCGCATGGCCGGGATCGTCTCCGAGCAGATCGAAAGCTTGAAAACCGATGGGGTTGCTGTGGTGGTGGTGGAAGCGGCGGTACTGTTTGAAGCAGGCTGGGACACCCTGGTCGACGAAGTATGGACTACCGAATCTCCCTTGGATTCTGTGGCTGAGCGACTGATGGCTCGCAACGGATTCAGTCGGAAAGAAGTGGTCAAGCGAATGGGCTCCCAGATGTCCGCGCAAGAACGGTCGGATCGTGCGCAGGTAGTGGTGGACAACTCGGGCGACGTCGGGTCGCTGGAAGATACTATCCGGAACCTTTGGGAAAAACGAGTTAGAGAAAGAGTTGGGAAAGTATAATGGTTGAAGCGTCTGACCCCAGTTACAAAGAATACGCAATCGAGGAATTTATAGTCCGCAACGAACCCTATTACCGCGCGGTAGGCGATGAAATGGAAATGTTCGAGGCGGCCTATCGCCAGCATATTCCGGTGCTGCTAAAGGGGCCGACCGGCTGCGGCAAGACCAGATTCGTAGAGTATATGGCCTGGAAATTGGGCCGGACCTTGACCGTGCTCAAGGATAACAAAGACGGGCAGCCAATGGCGGAAGGGCAGGTGCGCGTTCCGCTGGTTACCATTGCCTGCCACGAAGACCTCACCGCCAGCGACCTGGTAGGCCGGTATCTACTCGATGCCAATGGTACCCGCTGGATCGACGGGCCGATGACCAGGGCAGTAAAAACCGGCGCAATCTTGTACCTGGACGAAATAGTGGAAGCCCGCAAAGACACTACCGTCTTGATTCACCCGCTGACCGATCACCGGAGGATTCTGCCGGTGGAAAAGACCGGCTCCATTATTGAGGCCGATGACCGCTTCCTGCTTTGCATTTCCTACAACCCGCATTACCAGAGTGCGCTTAAAGACCTGAAGCACAGTACCAGGCAGCGGTTTATGTCTCTGGAGTTTGACTATCCGCCCCCCGATATGGAGGCGGAGATAGTCCAGAAGGAAAGCGGCTGCACCCAGGAGCAATCGGTTTCCCTGGCCAAATTGGGCGAAAAGGTGCGTCATTTGAAGGAACATGGCTTGGCTGAAGGCGCCAGCACCCGGCTTTTGATCTACGCTGGGCGTCTCATGACCGAAGGTATTGCAGCCCGCAGAGCGTGTCAGGTAGCCATTGTTTGGACGTTGAGCGATGAAGTTGAGTTGCAGCGCAGTATTGAAGAGGTAGTGTCCTCCATATTTGAATAGAGGTATCGATGGCCCTATCCACCCTAGACTTTGTTAAGCAGGCTTTAGATCGCCGCGTCAATTATACCGTTTCAGATACTACACTGATGCCAGCTGCGGTAATGTTGCTCCTGTACCCTAAGGACGGCGAATACTGCATTCTACTCAACAAACGCTCTCAGGAAGTTGAGCACCACAAAGGGGAAATTTCCTTCCCGGGCGGCGTCAGAGACCCGGAAGACCGGGACTTTCTTGATACCGCCCTGCGCGAGACCGAGGAAGAGATGGGCATCAGTCGGGACGATGTCACGGTCCTGGGTCAATTGGACGACGTGGTGACTCGCACCAATTTTGGCGTCCGTGTTTTCATTGGTACCATCCCCTACCCCTATGCATTTAAACCCAGCGCTGCCGAAATAGCCGAGGTCATAGAAGCACCCATATCGGCGCTGATGAATCCCGATAATCTGCGCTACGAAACCCGTGTGGTGGACGGCAAACTCAGCACGGTACGCTCCTACGCGTACCAGGAGCATCTGGTGTTTGGCGCAACCGCCAAGATACTCCAACAATTTCTGGAGATCGTGGAGGACGGACCAATGAAGGAGGAACACTGATTTGAGTACCGATCCCCAACCAGAGTTCGAGGCCGAACTCAGCAAACTTCCTCCCGCAGTGGCGGAGGCCTACAATGAAGCTTCCGGGCCTATGGGAGACTCTTTTAATGATGAAGAAATAAATCTGTGGGCCAAGGAAGGCGCCACCATTGGCGCTCAGACCGTCCGTTCTTGGGAATCGGCGGTAGAGTATTACAAGGTAAGTCCAGAAGTTGCCCGTTCGCTGGCTTTCCCTTCCTTCATGCAATGGGCCCGTTGCGGCACCTACCTGGCGCAGGACTCGCCCACGCTGGCGGTTTCCTTCTTTAAAGCCAGCCCCCTGATCGTGGGTAATTTACGGCCGCAGTACATCCCCCGCTGGGCCGGTCTGGGCCGCAGTCTGTACAAAGGTACCTGGAAGTCCAGCACCCTGGCCGCCAAATTTTTTGAAGTAAGTCCCGACTTGATCCGGAGCTTGCCCTTCTGGGACGTAGAAGTATTCGCATCTTTGATTGAGTCCCTTTCTTATAAATCTTACGACGTGGCGGTGGAGTGCCTGGTGCTGGGCCGGGACGTGCTGCCCGCCATGGGACGGGAACGGGAAGCCTTCCTATCCATGTGTCGGGCGCTGACCGAGGGGAGTTGGCGGGAAGTAAAGGCCTGCCTGGAGTTGGCTCCCCGCGCCTTGCAGCAGGTGGATGAAGGGCAAACCGGCCGCTTCTTGAAACTGGGAGAGCGCATGGCCAAAGTCGGTCTGCGGGAGACTTCACGGTTTCTAGCCGACGGCACTCAGGCCTTAGGCCAGGTGCCGCAAGGGTCTCAGGCCCATATCCTGGACTTGTCGGAAGCGCTGCTGGCCATCTCGCCGGATGCGCTGCCGCCCTTCCTGAAGAGCCTTAACAGTGTGCTGAACCGTATTACCATGAGCCAACTTGATACCTGGTTCGAGCACGGCGTGAAGTTACTGAAAGAGAACCCGGAAAGCGGAATTGCTTTCTTCAAGGTTGAATCCAACACCTCCGAGGCACTCCTGGAGACCCTGTCTTCCAGCCTTGAGTTGGATCGGATCAAAGGGGTGGTGCGTTTGTACTGCAGCGCCCTGGCCGGTTCCACCATGGAGGTAATGAGCACCCAGGAGTTGGTCAACAAAAACATTGGCTGGGTTGACGAGGATACTGCTTCTACCGATGGCACCAAGGTGTTTTTGCCGTCGGTGGTGGACCACTATCCCAACAAAGACGAAAACTTTGCCTGGTTCAAGGTGGTGGCTACGCACCAGGTATGCCACCTGGAATTCGGCAGTTTCCGGTTTCAGTTTGATA
>JACZRM010000274.1 GCA_022576105.1 Chloroflexota bacterium
TGAGCGAGCCCTGGCGGCCTACGTCTGGGAGGACGCGCTGAGCGACGTGGAGAGAGGGCTGATGTCCAGGGGAGTTCCTTTGGCGGGTCCCGAGGCAGCACCAGATCAGGAAGCGGCGGCTCTGCTGTTCGGCCTGGCCCGCGCCCAAGTAGCGGTGCTTGATAGGTTTGAAATGGAGGCGGGGGTCAATAACCTGCGGCGTGCCTTCGACTATTACGATGAGGCCGGAGATGTGGACCAGATGGTGGCCGTGGGCGGTTACCCTCTGTCCGGTGCGGGTGCCCGGCTGGTACACGATGCCGGGCTCATTCCACGGGCTCTGGCTCTGGTGCCTCCCGACTCGCCCGCAGCGGGGAACCTCTTGTATCGGTATGGGTGGGAGTTAGGACGAATCGAAGGCAATTACGATGCTGCCCAAAATGCCTTCAATCAAGCCCTGTCTATAGCCGATCAGGAGAATAACCGCTCTCTGGAAATGTGGACCCGCGCTAATGCTACCTACGTTAACTTCCATCACGCTCGAGTTCAGGAGGTCATCGAAAACGGTCCAAGGGCAATCGAGTTGGCCCAGCAATTAAATGAACCCCAGGCGGAGGTCCTGGCCAGCTATTACACGGCCGTCTCATTGATTGAACTGGGTGAATTTGATGAAGCGCGCCATCACGCCAGCCGTACTCTGGCAGTGAGTGAGAGACTCAGGGACCGTTCCTGGTTGACCTCGGCCACCCTTCCAAAACAGTTTTTGTGTCATGCGACCGGTGATTTCAAGACTGCAATTGAGTTGAATGACCAGGGCCTGGCATTGTCCCCGTTGGACCGGCGGCATCTCGCTCGTCGGGCTCTTTTGGAGTATGAGACGGGTAATTTCAGTCAAGGAGAAATTTACCTGGACCGTCTGATCGAGACCAGTCCTTTGGTAACTACGGGGCCAGGTAGCGCGGCTGAAATTGCGGCGTTTATGATACCGGTGGTCGCCCGAATATCGGGTGTCCTTCACCGGCTGGCGGTCGCCCAGGACGCCGCCACGACTGTCCTCTCTACTCCATCTGCCAATCCCCATGCCGTGAAGTCGGCCGGGTGGGTGTGGTCTGTCTTTGCTAGCAGTTGCACGGGGCGATGCCACCGATGCCAGGGAGCAATACGCGGCTCTCAAATCTCACAGAGGTATTGCTTCTTTTACTGCCCTCACCATTGACCGTATACTGGGCCTGCTCTCTCACACTATAGGCAACCTGGACCAAGCGGCAGTCCACTTTGAAGACGGCCTGGCTTTCTGCCGGAAGGCAGGCTACCGCCCCGAGCTAGCCTGGACCTGCTGCGACTACGCCGATACGCTGCTACAACGCGGAAACCCGGGAGACCGAGAGAAGGCCATGACCCTGCTGGACGAGTCCCTGGCCATCTCCAGCGAGCTGGGCATGCGGCCCCTGATGGAGCGGGTGCTGTCCCGGCGGGAGATATTGAAGGCGTGACCCGCTGGCTCACCGGTCATCGAGAATCAGCACGCCATCGAAATTTAAGGAGGTGAAGGTATGCCAGCTATGAATCCGGTAGAGTTGGACCAACTGTTTGGTGAGGCTTTGAACTCAGGTAACATTGAGGCTTTACTGGCTCTTTATGAGCCGGGGGCTAGTTTCAATCCTGAGCCAGGAGAGGAAGTCCACGGCAAAGAGGCTATTCGTCAGGCTCTGGAAGGGTTCTTGGCTATGAAGCCCAATATAACTTTGGATACCAAGACCCTGGCACAGACCGCTGACGTCGCCCTTTGCACCGCCAAATGGCACCTTACTGGAACTGGGCCTGACGGTCCAGTGGAACTGGACGGCCAGAGTGTGGAAGTAGCCCGTAAACAAGCCGACGGCTCCTGGCTGTTCCTCATCGACAACCCTTTCGGATTGGGATGGGAGTAAAAAGCAGCTAATGCAACCCCGTGACTTAAATCTCACTGCCGAGGTAATCGGCCATCAGCGATGCCTGTTTCTTCTGGTTCCCGCCGAACGGCGCGAACCAGACTTGGCGCGCCGAATAGATCATCTCGGCGACGGCTTAGTAAACTTGCACGAAACCACTGGGTCTCCTTCGGAAGACGATCTGGAAAAGGGGTGCTATCAGATTCTTCGGGGATTGCCGGAGCATAGCCGATCTAGAGATGTTGAGCATCCGGCGCTGCTGGAGGCGAACTTCCTGATTCGTCTTGAATCTTCTGGAACTGAGCCACTTCAACGGTACGAAACGAATTTGCGTCGGCTAGTTGACCCCTTGGGTATTCCCGTTGAGAGTCTGGCAGGGGTCCAACGGCAGCGGAGCTATACCAGCCATGCCATGACCCAGTTCGCCTATGCGTCGGCCCAGGCACCGGGACCTGGGGAGCGTTATCCACTGGGCGTGGTAACGCCCATGAATAAGACCAAGGAATGGTGGAGCCTGGACTGGATGCATCGGGAAAGTTTCTTTCTGCCCCGCTATGACGCCGATGAAAACATGGTTAGCAAAGGTCATTCTCTGGCTGCCGCTCCCGGTATTTCGTGCATCACTCGCCGGTTAATGCACTCGCCTGATGGCTATGGCCAGGAAAGCAGTTACGATTTTGTCGGGTACTTCGAGTTCGATGAAGAACACGTTTCTGTTTTCAAAGAGGTGATGGCGGCCTTACGGGATGTCAGCCAGAATCCCGAGTGGAAGTACGTGCGAGAAGGCCCGGAATGGTGGGGACGGCGAATCCGGCAGGTTTCGGACTTGTGGTGATGAACCTCCATACAGTCAAGAAATAGGCTGTGAAGCTGGCCGACAGGACCAAAAATGGAGAGAAGGGAGCATGTTCGAAATTGGCCAGATCCGTGACGGTAAAATGGGTCGTTAGTTTGGAGGCTGCGTTGACGAGAACAACAGATACAGGGTAGTCGCTGAGAGG
>JACZRM010000033.1 GCA_022576105.1 Chloroflexota bacterium
AAAGTACACAGCTATAAAATACAGTCCGATAGCCGGGGCGGCATAGATGTAGTTGGCTTCGCCCAGGGCAGCGGTGATCTCCTGGACATTGACCGTCAGGGCCAATACCGCCAGGAAGAACCCGCTGAAGAACAGGCCCAGCCAGAACTGCCAGTTTCTAATGCGCAATACAGGTCATCCTGGAGCAAGTTGTCCGGCAAACATTATCCCATCAAGGGCGACCAAAGAGTAATGCCAGAGCCATTGATTTCCGGGTAATATAATCGCCGGGGTAATACAATCGCCGGGGCCATATCATCTAATATAGCTGTAATATTCGGAGGAGTACCATCCGCGCTGCAAGTCGCGAAAGAGAATATAGTCGATGGCTCTCCGCCAGGTTTCACGGCTTGATGCGGCATCCCGGAAAAACTGAAGGTCTTTGGCAAGTTCTTCCAGCAGCGGTTCGCCCTGCCGGTTTTCTCCGGGTCGCCGGTAGCTCTCCGGGAACCACAGCAAATTCTTCAGCGGGCCGGATTTTTCGTATGTTTCCAGCAGTTTGGCATCTTGGCCTTCGTGCTGGGAAGTCAGCAGCAGCGCGGCTGCTCCCAACTCCGCAGTCTCCGACACCGGACTGCAACTGGGCGTCCAACCGTCTTCGCCTTCCTCCTTGAAACAGGCAAACCTCAGCGTACCTTCATCAGATTTGTCTCTAACGTACCACTGAAAAGGATACCAGAGATCGTAGTCCACCTGGGTCGTATCACCGTCTTTGGCCGAGTCGAAAACCTGCCCTTCCCAGTCCCGGAAGGTCTGGGCGACATCGGCGCTGCCCTGGGCATAGACCAGAATCTCCGGTCGAGAATCATCGAAGGTGTAAGCGGCGTGGAAAGCGCTCCAGGCCCCAAAAACCAACAAGAGGGCGGCGGCCCCCAGACCGGCCATCGCTACGCCGGAGGGAGGCCGCGCCATTCTAACCAATATCGCCCCCAGCACCAGGATTACCGCCAAACCGGCCGCCGCAAGCCAGTGAATAGTTGATAGGGAATTATCGACTTGAATGTAGGCACGCAGCAGGAACAGTCCGGCAATCATAGCGGCCGGGGGCAGCAGCAGCAGCAGCAGCGTCCCTCTGGTTGCCGCCTGCCGCCAGCGCACCATTTCCGCCAGTTCTCCCAGGTACTTGCCGGCCAGCAGAATAAAGGGCAGCGTGATGTTGACCAGCAGCCAGGGCATCTTTTCGCTGGCTAAAGTGTAGGCCAACAAGCTCAGACCGGCCCAAAACGCCAGGGCCAGCCCCAGCACGTCACCCTTTTTCAAAAAATAAGCCGCCCCGATCCCGCCGAATAACACCGGCAGCAGCTCATACACCGAGAGTCCCACAAAGTAGTAGTACCAGGGCTGGTTGCCCCGGGCCACTTCTTGTTGGGCGATCCAGTATCCCATCCCCTGCCAAACTCCGGTAAAGGCCCCGGCCCAGTTGGTGAACAGGGTGGTGTACAGGGTCAGCCAGACCAGGTAGAAGATGGCGGCGCAGGCCAGCCAAACCCCGCCGCGCCAGGCCAGCCCCAGAGCCGCCGAACCCAAGAAGGTGAGTAATAGAATCGCGCCAGCCACCACAAAATTCAGGGGGATGCCGTTGGCCGAAGCGTCTACCCGAATGCCGCTGGGCAGCAGTCCGTTCACGATCAGGTCAACGTTTACCGCCGAGGTGAACAGCGCCAGGTAGATGACGGCCAGAGCAGCCGGGGCCAGCACCATCGCCAGGATTCGTTTCCAGGGAAGATGCAGCGCCATCAGCCCACCGATGGCTCCGATTACCAGGGCGCCAGCCAGGGGAAGGTCAATGAAAATTGGCCGCGGATTTTCGGCCAGGGCGTTGCCAATGGGTTGAAAGAATGCCAGGTACACCCCCAAGATCACGGCCAGCGGGACCAAGAATAGGATCGCCAGAGACCTTGGCGAAAATCTACTCTTCGGGCCCAGCAAGAACAGGCCGCCGGCCGCCCCCAATGCCGGTATCAAATGGAACCACTCCGGCAGTTTGTATACCGGCAGAATCAACCAGGGCCCGGCCCAGCGCGGCGCGCCGGAAACTGCGCCATCGACCCCTTCGGGACTGACTAGAATCAGCCCAAGGACGTTTTGCAATAGTCCCGCCGCCGCCGACCACTGAGGCAGGGTTAGGGTGAAGATTAGCAGGAAGAAAGCCGCCGGGCCGCCCAGGCCCTTCAGGGAGGCTCTCCGAAAAAGTGCCGGAGCCAGTTGGGGCATTGCCAGCAGGAAGGCCAACCCGCCAACGATCAACGCCACGAAGTAGGCGGTCTCCTTGGTGGCGAACATCAGGGCCAGCACCGCCGACGCCAGGTATAGATACCGGTCCTTCTCTTCATGGATGTACCGCCACAGCAGCACCAGCAAAGCGGTGGCCCAGAAGGCCATCAAGATGTCGTTGCGCCCAAAACGGCTGAAGTACAGCAGGGTCGGTGATACCGCCAGCATGGTTCCGGCCAACAGGGAGCCGGCCCGGCCCAGGTGATGGCGCAGAAAATAGGGCAGCGCTACCAGGGCCACGCCGAATAACGCGTAACCCAGCCGTGCGGTAAAGTCGGTGTCTCCCAGAACCCGAAAAATCAGGGCGGTAAATTCAATTTGGAAGGGTCCGTGCATCCAGGGCGAGTGGATGAACCCGTCCAGATTGGACAACTTCCAGGCGTAGTGCAGGTGTATCGCTTCGTCGTAGTGCATCGCCCGACCACCCAACTCCCAGAGACGCATCACCGCCGCCGCCACCAGCAAAGCCAGGAAACCGGCTTCCAGCCCGCCCGCTTTTTGCCAGAAAATTCTCAGATTTGTCGCCAGATTAAAGCTACTCACGAATCAGTTTGCAAGCTAAATAATTCTAAGAGTCCCTAACAAAATGACCAGTGTTTATCCCCTTCGCACTGCCCAGGCTGTGGGAAGTCCCCTCCAATAATAATGCGATGCGCCGTCGTTCCGGCGAAAGCCGGAATCCAGGCAAACCCTTCCCCATTCGAGAAGTGTCTATCGGCGGAATAACGTCCTTGGGCTCCGGCGAAAGCCGGAGCGGCATCGGAAACTCATTTGCTGGTAAGCCCAGCGGGTGATATTTCATTCATTTTGTTGGGGCCACTAAGTCCCCTACTAGCTACTGAGCATCCTGCCGCGTATAGATAACTACGTTATCCGTGTCAAAGGCGGTTTTCATAAACCGGCTGAAATCGGTCAGGCCCGGCCGTCCGTAGCTGCGGCGTTCTCGCTGCCCAACGTAAACGTATTTAACGTCGTACTTTTCCAACAGCGGTATTACCTGCGCGGCATCGTCGCTGGTGTAGATGATCGCCACATCTTCGGCTCTGCCCTCAAACGCTGCCCGGCTCCCCCGCCACTGCAGCTCATGCCCGGCCCAGCCCAGCACCGTGGGAAAGCCGGTGCTGGAGGAAATACGCCCGTAGTCTGAGTAATCGTCCCCCACCGCCTCCACTATTTTCCCGAAGGCAGCGTCGTTGCTCAACCAGGAGATGGCAGCGTATTCGTCGGGATTCGATTCAGCGACAAAGGCCAACCCGTCCAGGGTGCGATCGAAAAAATCATAACCAGGTGTGGTAATGCCGGTCCGTTCCACTATGGCTCCCACCGGATAGTAAAGGGAGGCAATCACCAATGCAGCGACTGCTCCCGCCCAAACGAATTTAATGGCCCGCCGGCCGATACTGACCGGCTGCCAGCGCGACCACCCGTAGTAAAGGCCGTAGGCCCCGACAATCGACAGCAGCACCCAGGATTGAAAGTATACCTTGAATACGGTGTTCATTCGATTTCCGAAGAAGTCCAGCAGGAAGAATAGCTCTGCCCCCACCATCAGGTAAAATGCCGACGCCATTAGCAGCAAAGGAAAGCTGGCGGTCTGGATTCCGCCGTACCGGACTCGCTGCATTGCGCTTAACGCGGCCAGGATCACCACGATTATCCCGGGCAGCACCAGAACGGACCTGCTTGAGATGCTGGCCCAGGTTAGCGTCGATGCACCGGTGAGCAGTCCCAGCGAAAACGCCGTGAGCGCCCACACCAGAGCTGGAGCGACCACCACCAGAACTACCAGGATGATGGTGTGGGCATCCCCCGGGTTTGGCCTTCTTACTCCAGGCAGCTGCTGCACCAGAAATGACAGTGATAACACGCTAAACAAGCCCATAACCAGGAGGAACAGGAAGGGCCGAGTGCCCGGACCGGTCACCGGCAGGATTCCGGCGGCCTGACTGCTCAAGTCCCAATAAAATGGCAGAAATAAGAGAACCGCCAGGACGGTGATCGGCAGCATCATTGATATTGCGCCCAGCAGGGGGTTGGACCCAAAGAGGAAATCCCGCTGTCCGTGAAAACTCTGTCCGTGGATTTTAGTTAAGACAATCAAGGACAGGATGGCGATAAATATTGGAAAGTCCCAGGCGTTGATAAAGGCCAGCGACCCAGCCAGCAGGGCGACTGCCGCTGACTCCACCGGGTGTCTGACCACCCAGTTCCAGCCCAGCCGCTCCCGCGACTGGAAAAGGTTGAGGCCCACTCCCAAAAACATTACCACAAAGGGAAGGCTCAACATGTGAGGGTGCAGGTCGCCCAGGATAAACGAAAAGAATGGAAACTCGGTGATGGTGAAATCCAGGCTCTGGCCGTTGGACAATGTGTCGATGACGCGGGTAGCCCGCCACCACCACCAGGGCTGCTCCGGGAAGAGGGTTGGGCCGGCCGGATTGACGCTGCCCAAATCCTTGATGCCCACCCACTGCCAGAACCCGGCGCCGCCCCAACCCTGAGCATAAATCAACTCCAAGACCCCCTCCAGGTTGCCGATGAGTATCAGCAAGGCGGGCGCAATCAGTCCGAAACTCAGCCCGGCGTATCGACTCCCACCGGAAAGCCGGACCAGGTTGTAGACCAGCCCGAATGCGGCGGTTGCCAGCAGGGCCGGGATCAGGCCCACCGAGAGGTTGTAGCTGATCGCGGCGGGTATTGCCGTCAGCTTGGCTAGACCGGCCATCATGAAGTGCCCGAAGTAGTAATAGCTGATGGGATTGCCGGACAGCCACGGGTCTTCGGGTGGGAAAAACCGGCTCTGGATAATGGCGTTCATGAACCCAAAGTCCATGGGCTTCTCGGTATGGTTAATCGCCGGGATGTCGGAAATGATACCTAGCCAGAGGATGAAGAAGCCCAGAAATAGGGCTTCCGCCACCAAGATGGTTTTCCATTCCCGGCGTAGAAAGGCGATGATTTCCCGGCTGTGCCGGCGGAAGAGCCAGATGGAAACCAGGGCCAGGGCCAGCACAATAGCTAGAATGGTGAAACGGGAATTGGGAATGAATTGGGTCAGGCCCAGCAGCCACAACGGGTAGGCAACCAGCACCAGGGCCAGTGGCTTGGCAAAGGTGTAGCCCCGGTCGGGCAAACGGCTGAACAGCAGGAAGGCCAGGGGAAAGGCGATCAGCCCCAGAATCTCAATGGTGATGAACCAGGTGAGGACGTTGGCCAAGACGCTATCCGGTGAGGTCAGATGGAATAGATGACTGCTCAATCAGTTCAAGGGTGATCGGGCATCGGTAAGGGCCGAACCGGAGGCGACCGGCCGTCAAATTAGGAAACCGGAGCGAGCAGGGAGTCGACAAATTCCTTAGCGTCAAAGGGCGCCAGATCATTCAGCGATTCTCCGGTTCCGATGAAGAGTATGGGCACTTGGAGCTCCCGCTTGATGGCCAGGGCAATGCCGCCCCGTGCGGTGCCATCCAGCTTGGCCAGAAAAATGCCGGTGCAGCCCACCGCTTCCTTGAAGGCCTGGGCTTGGGCCAGTCCGTTGTGTCCCGTGGTGGCGTCCAGGGTCAGGAGCACCTGATGCGGAGCGGTAGGTTCCAGGCGGTTGATCACCCGGCGCACCTTCTTCAGTTCTTCCATCAGATTGGACTTGGTGTGCAGCCTTCCCGCCGTATCGATAATCAGAACGTCGGCATCACGCGCCTTGGCCGCCTGGTAGGCATCGTAGGCCACCGCCCCCGGGTCGGCTCCTGGTCGGTGGCTAATTACATCTACGCCCACTCGTGCGCCCAGGATTTCCAGCTGTTCCTCGGCGGCGGCGCGAAAGGTATCGGCTGCGCCCAGCACTACTTTCTTGCCTGCCTGCTTGAAGTGGTGGGCCAGCTTGGCGATGCTGGTGGTTTTGCCAACGCCATTTACGCCCACCATCAAGACCACGTAGGGTTTCACGCCGTCGTCTTTGTCCAGCCAAACATCGCTGTCGTCGTCCGGGTCCAATCCCCTGGCCAGCGACTGCTTCAGGGTTTCAAAAGCCTGCTCCGGGTCGTCGATGCGCTGGTCCTTGACCTGAGCCTTGAGCTCTTCAATAACGCCCAGCGAAGTCTCAACTCCAACGTCGGCGGAAATGAGGATTTCCTCCAACTCGTCCCAAACTGAGTCGTCCATTTGCGAAGAGCGGAGCAGTCCCAGCACCCGGCCGAACCAACGCTCCCGACTGCGCTTGACGCCCTCATCGGTCTGCTTTTTATTTTCGGCGCGATCGCGCTTAAAGATGCTAAACATTGCACCTATTATCTTACTTCTGGATTGGGATTGCGAGACTACTTGAGTTGGGGTTTGCCGATTACTGGAGAATACCGGAGCGGGTCAAGGCGTCCTGGGCGGCGGCGCGTTCCGCATCGGCCTTCTTGCCGCCGTTGCCAGTGCCCATGACTTCGTCTCCCACCAGAACTTCCACGGTGAAAATTGGGCTGTGGTCCGGCCCTTCCGAGGACACCAGTTGGTAGCGGGGGGCCGGACGTCCCTGGCCCTGAACATGTTCTTGCAGCATGGACTTTGGGTTGTCGGGAGAAGCGCCCTTCTGGTACAAAACCGCCAGGTCGGGTTGTAGCGCCTTCAGAATAAATTCTTGGGCCTGAGTATATCCCTGGTCCAGATATATGGCGGCGACCAGGGCCTCAAAGGCGGCGGCCAAAATGGACTCCCGCTGCCGCCCACCGGAGGCTTCCTCTCCCCTACCCAGCAACAGAAAGCTGCCCAATTCCAGGCTCTGGGCGGCTTTAGCCAGGGATTCGCCACACACCAGGCTGGACCGGATTTTGGTGAGTTCGCCCTCGGGCAGTTGGGGCAGTTGCTGGTAGAGTTCGGTGGATATTACCAATTCCAGGACGGCGTCGCCTAGAAATTCCATCCGCTCGTAGGACTCGAGAGGCGTACCGTTCTGCTCGTTGAGGAAGGAACGGTGAACCAGGGCCTGTTGCAACAGACCCTGGTCACTAAATTGCAGGCCTAGAGACGAGGCTAAGCGCTCAGCGCCCAAGCTGTCCCTCTAAATTACCCCGTGAGGCCACGGTGGCTGGGGCCGCTTGACCTCACCAACATATTGGAGGTCGGACACCAACTTGGTCAAATTGGTGTAAATTTCACCGGCCTGATCGTCGGGAGGAATGAACATCTTGATGAAGGCCGAGCCGCCGCTGGGGAAGACATAGGTTGGCACGCCAAATGCGCCGTGCTCTTCCACCGCTTTAGTGTGGCTCTCGCCAATCTCCCGCAGCAAATCAGCATCGACCAGGTCTTCTTTGAACTGGCCCATGTCGACAATGGAGTTGTCTACCGCTTCGTCGATCACCGCTGGGTCGGTCAGGTCCTTCTTTTCTTCGTGGCGGAGTTTCAGCAGCGCCATGAAGAACGACTCGAAGGCCTCTTTGCCCTGGCGTTTCGCGGCCAGTCCGGCCTGGTGGGCCAGCAGAGTGTGATCAGAGCCGTTCAAGATTTCCGGCTGCTCCCAAACCTTGTAGTCTTCTCCCTTGTCTTTGCTGTTGATCTGGGCCAGGGAGAAGGGTTGCCAGTCTACATCAATGGTTTCTCCGGTTGTTTCCCGGACTTTCGACAGCCACACGGCTGCGTTATAGACAAAGGGTCAACGAAAGTCGTAGTAGGTAATGAAGTTAGCTTCGGCCATTTCGCACCTCTAGAAACTCTTATTTTCCGGGACCGTTGCTGCGGGATCGTGGTCTTAGGGAGGATTGTAGCATAATTGCTATGCTATAATCACCTACTGACAGGAGGCCCTCCACGCGGAAGCTGCGGCACATCCACAACCCCCTGCGGGCCATCGAGAATAGTATCGGTGGCGACAACCTGGTATTTTGGAACGCCCTGCGTCAAAGAGCCCTGACCCATTCGCTGCCGGTCTATCTGGTCGGCGGACCAATTCGGGATGTTTTGCTGGACGCTCCGGTTAAGGACCTGGACTTTGTGCTGGAGGGCGACGCCCCCCAACTGGCCCGGCAGATGGCCTCTGATTTGGGCTGGGAATTGCTGGTGCATCAGCGGTTCGGGACGGCGACGGTGACTCATAACGGCTGCAGCGTAGATCTGGTGACCGCGCGCAGAGAAACTTACGCCGCGCCCGGCGCGCTGCCAAAAGTTGACGCTGGCGCATTGAGCGAAGACCTGGCCCGGCGGGATTTCTCGATCAACACGCTGGCATTGCCGATGTTCCAGGCGCAACCAGAGGTAATAGATGAACAGGGCGGAATTGCCGACCTGGAAAAGGGTCTGATACGCACGCTGCACCCCAGAAGTTTCATTGACGACCCCACCCGTATCTTGCGGGCGGTCCGTTACGAGCAGCGATTCGGTTTTTCGCTGACCTGTGCAACCGAAGGGCAGCTTCAGCAGGCTCTAAGCCAGGGCTGCCTGGATACGGTGAGCGGTGACCGCCTGCGGCACGAGTTGGAGCGGATCCTGGAGGAGAAATTACCGGGACGTGCGCTGGCGAGAGCTATATCGTTGGGAATTCTGCCGGCCATCCACCCGTCGTTGACCGAGAAATCAAGCCTGGCCAGGCTGGAAGCAAGTTCAGGCAATGAAAGTACACCCGAGCCACTGGCCTGCTTGGCTGCCCTGGTGTATCACCTGTCGCCGGGCGATGCCGAGAGCGTCGTGCAGCGATTCAACATGTCCGGTCAATGGGCCGAAGTGGTGCGAGACACGGTTGCCTTGAGAGAACTGGAATCCCAGCTATCGGTGCCGGATTTGCGACCATCGCAAATTGTCGAACTACTGAACGGACTCGGCGATGCTGCAGTTGCCGCTGTATCTCATATCTGTGATAGTCAGCTGGTCTCCCATCGGTTGGGCCAGTATCTCGGCCAACTGCGGCAGATTGTGCCAGCCTTGGATGGCAATGCGCTGCTGGCGATGGGTGCGGCACCGGGGCCAACTATCGGGAAGATTCTGGCTAAATTGCGTGAAGCCAAGCTGGACGGCCAGGTCGAGTCCGAGGAGGACGAGCGGCAATTGGTAGCTACGATGCTCGCGGGAGGGGTTGATGTCTGAAGCCTTGGAACAAGAACTTGAGCAGGAATCCTGCATAATATGCGATGGCGCACTGGATGGTATCCACCAGACTGCCTGCCAGATGTGTGGAGGCAGGTTTCATCAACCCTGGAGTCAGGACAGCGAAGTGCCACATTGCGGCCGCATTGGCAGTCACGATGACGCCCTGGCGATAGTGTTTCTGTGCAACGATTGCTACGAGGGGCGGCGGCCTTAGTTAACGGGTGCATTTGGACTCTCCCTGAGCAGACGGAGAGAGTAAACTTTTCTGTTGCCCCTCATTCTGAAGGAGCCCTTCGGCTCGCCTGTCCTGAGCTTGGCGAAGTGGCTCAGGGTAAACTCCGTGAACGAAGAATCCCAGATTCTTCACCTTCACTTTGTTCCGGTTCAGAATGACCGGAGCGTGCGCCAATAACTGCCATCTACTGCAAAACTGCCGGACCGGGTTCGTGCCTGAAGGAGAGTAACCCCCGATGAAAGCGGTGTACATTGAAGCTCATGGCGGGCCGGAAGCCCTGGTCTATGGCGAGCGCCCCGACCCGGTGATCAAAGACCATGAAGTGAAAGTCAAGGTTGGCGCATCGGCCCTTAATCGTTTGGACCTCTACACCCGCGAGGGTGGCCGGGGGCTGCGTCGGGAGTTTCCGCCGCCGCTGATCTTGGGCGGCGACTGCGCCGGCGAGGTGGTCGAGGTCGGCGGGGCAGTGATCGGTCTGAATATCGGCGATCGGGTGGTGGTCAACCCGTTGATCGACTCCACCCAACTGGCGGCCTACCCGCCGGGCGCCGCCGCACCGCCGCCTCAATTCTTGGGCAGCGCCGTCGATGGCAGTTATGCCGAGTACGTAGCCGTGCCGGCGGCCAACGCCCATCCCATCGTTGAGGCCGTTTCTTACGAAACCGCCGCCGCCGCGCCGACCACCTTCCTGCCGGTGTGGAACATGATGGTGCGACGCGCCAAACTCAAACCCTGGGAGACGGTGCTGGTGCTGTCGGCTTCGGCTGGGGTGGGGACTGCCGCGATCCAGGTGGCCAAGAAGGTGGTTGGCGCCCGGGTCATCGCCACTACCAGCACCGAGGAGAAAGTGTCCCAGGCCAAGTCTCTAGGCGCTGACGAGGTGATTAACTACAAAGAGGAAGACATCGGCGAGCGGGTCAAGGCCATCACCGGCGGCCAGGGCGTGGACGTGGTGGTGGACCACGTGGGCGCTGAATTCTTCACCGCCGCTTTCAACGCGTTGAGGCCGGGCGGTCGCTACACCATCTGCGGCGCGACCACCGGGCTGCGGGCGGAATTACACTTGGGTCTGCTGTTCACGAAGCAGATTGAGATTTACGGCGGGTTCATGGGCACCAACGAGGATATGCGGGAGATTGTGGCGATGCTGAATCGCGGGGTGATTCAGCCGGTGGTGCACCAGGTGTTCCCGCTGGCCGAGGCCGCCGCCGCCCACCAGGCGATGGAGGCGACCAACTTCTTCGGGAAGATATTACTCAGGCCGTAGGGCTGGAAACGTATCAGCCAGCCTATACATCCACAACAATTGTATTGGCAAATAGCAGACAAGAGAGTGCATCATGTCCAGCAACGATATTGAAGAGCTGGCGCAACGAGTCATAGATAGACTGGTATCTGGTTACGCCCCTCAGAAGGTTATTCTTTTCGGCTCTTATGCTTACGGTACGCCGGACAGAGATAGCGATATTGACCTGTTAATTATCAAGGATAGGCCGGAAAGATTCTTTGACCGGCTGACTACAGTCCGGAAGGTCGTCGCTGGAACACACAAAGGGGTTCCAATGGATCTTCTGGTGCTAACACCGAAAGAAGTGAAGGAAAGGCTAAAGGCGGGAGACCAATTTATCGGCGAGATTCTGGGGAAAGGCCGCCTCGTGTATGCCGCCTGAAGAATGCTGCGGCATTCTATCTCCGAATAACCTACTTTTTCTCCAGCCGTCTGCCGTGAAACAGGTACTGGTTGGAGTAGCCGCCGTAGCGCCCAAAGTGGCGGTG
>JACZRM010000275.1 GCA_022576105.1 Chloroflexota bacterium
TACTGGTCTCCCGTGAGGTTCTGTGCTGCAGGACTTCAGATTCTTCGTCGCTCCGCTCCTCAGAAAAACATGAACATTATTTTAGTTAGAGCCGCTAAGAGTCATTGCTGGACGAATTCCAACTGTATCTCAGTATCATCATCCAATCCTGGGAGACCGGCATCGGCCAAAGCCTGCTCCAAGGACTCGTCCACCTCGTGAATTTCAATCCAGGCCCTCAAATTCTCCACCAGGTCGTCCTGGGCCTGCTGAATCGATTCGCCCGAACCCTGCAATCCCAGTTCCCCCTGTCGGGCCAGGTATTGATCATGTTCCCATATGACCTGGGCGGTTAAAAGCAATTGGTCTACCATATTCGCCCTAGAACCCCCCTGGTCATGCCCGCGTCCCCGATGCCACGCTAAAACTCCTGATAATCATTGAGCGGGAAAGATTTTCGGCCAGGATACCCTTCAAATTCTTCATAGAGCAGCAACGGCGCCAGGTCCGGATGGCCGTCGAATTCCACTCCGAACAGGTCGTGGGCCTCCCGCTCGTACCAGTTTGCCCCCGCCCAGACCGAAGTCACCGACGGCAACCTGGGCGAATCATAAGGCACATCGGTCTTGACCACCAACGTCTGCTCATGGCTCAACGACTGCAAGACGTACACCATCTGAAAGTACTCTTCGTAGTCAACGCAAGTCAGGCATAACAGCATCTTGCAGTCCAAGTCCGGATCGCTCTTGGCCAGTTGGCACAAGTTGGCGATGTGCCCTGGCGCCACCGTCAGCTGGGGCAGGTCATTGAGAACACCCGGCTTGGGCT
Organism: Chloroflexota bacterium; assembly: GCA_022576105.1. Next base: position 808 of record JACZRM010000275.1, read on the forward strand.
CGAACTCACGAAACACTTTCTCAGCCAGCGTCAGGAAGTCGCGACGGGACTGGCTCAGCTGGGTGAAATCCGGCTGCGATTCCTCCTGCGATTCCCCGCCTGAATCGGCGTCAGTGATTTCAGCCACTGCTCTTGGCGTCCTGCATAATTTTTTCCTGCAGCTTCAGGATTCCGTACAGCAGTGCTTCCGGACGGGGAGGGCATCCGGGTACATAAACATCAACTGGGATAATGTGGTCAACCCCCATCACCACCGAGTAGGAGCGGTAGTAAGGACCGCCGTTGGTGGCGCAACTACCCATGGCAATCACCCACTTGGGCTCAGGCATCTGTTCGTAGAGCAGGCGGATCGGCTCGGCCATCTTCTTGACCACGGTGCCAGCGACAATCATCACGTCTGACTGTCGGGGAGACGGCCAGGTAACCACACCGAATCGGTCGAAGTCATGGTGGGCCATGAAAGTGGACATCATCTCAATGGCGCAACAGGCCAGCCCAAAGCTCAAGGTCCAAAGCGAAGACTTGCGGGCCATTGCAAAGAGTTGGTCCTTGGTGGTGGTGATCACCCCGGGGAGTTTGCCGCCGATAGCCTGGTCCAAAAGGCTGGGGGCAGGCTGATTACCCGGACCGAGAATTATTTCTGCCACTCGAGAACTCCCTTTTTCCAGGCGTATATGATTGCGAAGAACAGCACTCCCAGAAACAACATCATGGCGTAGAACGGTACGGAGTTGCCCAGATCTCTTTGCTCCAGAAAAATAACCGCCCAGGGAAAGAGAAACACCGCTTCAACGTCGAAAATTAGGAACATGATCGCAAAGATATAAAACCGGATGTTGATATTGGACCAGAAATATGGGGTGGCGGGAATCCCGCACTCATAAGGCGTCAGTTTAACCGCAGAGTAGCGTCGGGAAGAGAGAATTCGGGAAGCGGCAAACATGCCGCCGATGGCCAGAGCCGCAATGATCGCAGAAAGCGCCACCGCAGTCCAATTGGCGGAGAAGATGTTGGGATCGAAGGCTTGTAATTTCACGCCAAGAAGTGGCGTCATACTTTAGGTTCTTATCGATCAGATTTTTGTTCTAAGTGCCGTTTCAAATACTAAGTGAATCTTATCATCGGGTGAAAAAGAGTGTCAACGTAATCACACCCGGACAAAGGCATACTATCGCCGGTTTCCCCGGATTCCGGGCCCCGGATTCTGAGCCTCAATCCCCGGACCTAAGTTCCGTCGATGATAGGTCAACCCGAAATTTGGATTCCGGTATTTCACTGAACAGCGGTCGGAAACCCTGGGGAACCGGAACTTGCGCCAGGCCGTTGAATCCGCCGTCGTGCGCCCGTCCGGCCACCAAAAACCGGCAGCCGCCGGCCCACATCTCGGCCAGGGCGCTGAACATATCATCCTCACTGCCACCATAGTACTTCGGGTCCACCAAGCGCACCGCCGTATCCCAACCAACTATGAATGATGACCCTGGAAAGAGTTGCGCTTTTTTATAGAATGTCTCGGCTCGCGTTAAGACCACTCGACTTTTACCGCGGAACTGGCTCAACCTCTGCTGAATTTCTTCCTCAGCTAAAGGAGGCTTGTCAACGTTGAGCACGGCAATTTCATACAATACTTCAGCGCCCAGTATTTCTGACGCCACCGCAGCCAAGGTTTCATGCCCGTGGTGCAACGGACTGAAGGAGCCTGGAAGCAACGCTCCCTGGAACGATCCCTCAGCTTGCATTTCCCCGCCGGGGCCCACCGTCAAGTAATTGATGTCGCCGGAAAGCAATCTCCGGATGGCCGGCTGGTGGGGAATCGAACCACTTTGGGGTTGCTCCACGCTGGTCAATCCCAAAGGGACGCCGGACTCGATGCCAAAAGATTGGGCCAGCGCATTCAGCAATAGACGGCTGACCAGTTCTTCCTCTCCCGCCCGGTCGCGGGCGCCTTTCTCCAGGGTCAGGTCATATTGGAGCAGCCGCTCATCGTCCCAAGCGGCGATGAAGCATCGATGGTCTCCCCTCTTGGTGCGGTCGGTGGCAATCGTCGCGGTGCAGGCTAAACCCACCACTGGAGACTCGACTTCCCGCATTTGCTT
>JACZRM010000276.1 GCA_022576105.1 Chloroflexota bacterium
GTTATTGCACCGCAATTCTGCCGTCCGTGGCAAATTTTGGATGATTTGGTCCCCTATTGCCGGCTTGCGCTGAATGTTTCAGTAACTTTCCGGGCAAAATACAACGACTTACGCTAGAAAGTGTTCCAAGCCGTTTAGCAAATCGTCGGTCTGGTTTCAGCGGTTGGTGGACTCTGCTGCTTGGTAGAGCTGGCTGGGTGGACCACCAGGTTACAAGCTACTGGGATTGTGCCATCGGCTACTGAAACAGTGTGCCAACACCAAACACGGGTATGTTCGAAATGGGGCCAGGTCATTCGCCCATTTGACATTAAGCGACGGCCGAGATTAGCTGAAAGTAAGAGCTAGACCCCGACTTCAAGCTCCTAAAGTGTCGGGTGTTGGCTCTTTTTTGTTGCCCGATCTTTGGGATGTCAATTGGGTGCAAGAGGCCATTCCAACTGGACCTGGCGTCACAACAATCGCATGAGGGATTAATGCCATGGCTCGTCCAAGTTCTATCCTCGGCTCCAAATACAGGGAGGAAATTGTGGAATGCCTCAGGAGTGGATGGTCTCCAGAGACCGTGGTCTGTGGCTGAAGGACCGGTACGGGGCGCACGGTCCGGACCTGCCCTCCGCCCGGGCCCTCTACCGCTACCGGCAGCGGTATATCCCCACGGACAAGATAGTACCGGCCAGCCTGATCAGAGAGAAACTCAAAGGGGTGGACTACCAGGTTGACTTGCTGGAGACCTTGGGGCGGGCCACTTGGCTCCTGGAGCAGAGGCTGGCCTGCGGTTGGCAACTGGAGCAGGAAACGTCGAACGGGGCGCTCTCTCCGAACACGGACCGAGCAGCCTTAACCCTCCTGGAATACCTGCGGGAGTACCGCCGGGTAGCCCAGGACTTGGGAATCTTGCCGGCAAAGCCAGAGCAACTCTTGATGGAAGTGCACCAAACCCAGGAAATAGTGGCCAGCCCGGAGCAGCTTAAGGATTTAGCCGAAGCGGTGGCCCTGGCCAATGGAAGAATCTTACCGCCGCCGACAGGCAACTAGAGGCCTCGCGGCCCTAACAATATAGCAGAGATACCGCTACCCCGACGGGAAAGAATTGCTCGATGCATGTTCCATCGAGTCAGGAGGAAAGGTGAAAAAGCGCTCTAGGCAGGTCCGCTTACCTGAAACCCTGGCCAACGAAACGTTGAGCCTGCTGAGGGGTAACCTCGCTAGTTACGTCCGGTACGTCCACGAGTACCAGCCAGCCCCCTTCCAGTTGGAGTGGGCCGAGGCCCTGACGGACTGGGGGAAACGCCGCCTGGTGATCGTAGCCCCACCGGAGAGCGGCAAAACCGCCTGGTGCCTGGCCTTCTGCGCCTGGGCCATCGGTAACAACCCCGGAATCCACATCGGCTACATCGCCAACACCCATTTGCAGGCCACCAGGCAGAGCGTCGCGATACGAGAGACGGTGCGGGCAAACCCCAGGTACCGGCAGGTGTTCCCCGGGGTAGAACTGGACGAACGTCGAGGCACCAGTGAAGCCGAGTGGTTTGTCAAGCGCCCGGGCACCGGGGACAAGGACGCCACCTTCCGGGCCTACGGATTCGAAGGCCCGATCCTGGGGGCCCGACTAGACCTGATCATCCTAGACGACTACTCCGACAAGGAGAACACCGCCAGCCGCACCCAGCGGGACAAGGCCTGGCAATGGATCCAGGAGAATGCACTGACCCGGCTAAACCCGGACCGGGGGCGGCTGATCGCCATCTAAACCCGCTGGGCCGAAGACGACATCGTGGGCCACTTGGAAAAAATTGAGGCCGAAGTGCTGCGCTACTCGGCAATACAAAATGGAGAATCCCTGTGGCCGGAGCAGTGGACTCCGGCGGGTCTGGAGGAGCGGCGGCGGGAGATGGGGTCCCGTGGCTTTGATCTGGCCTACCTAGGCATCGTTCGGCCTCCGGAGGGCAACATTTTCAAGAAGGAGTGGTCGCGTCATTACCCCGCCGCCTCCGGCCCGCCCGCCCGACGTCGGATTGTGATCAGTCTGGACACCGCCTTTAAGACGGGTCGGGAGCACGACTACTCGGTGGCCACCGTCTGGGCTCTGTGTGACAGCGGCCACTACCTCCTGGATATGTGGCGAAACCGGGTGGCGTTTCCCCAGCTCGTCAAGGCGGTGACGAACCTGGCTGAGCGGTGGAAACCCAGCGATGTCCTGATCGAGGACGCCGGATCCGGCCAGTCACTGATCCAGGAACTGCGGACAAGCACGCGCCTGAAAATAGTCCCGGTGAAACCCAAGGGGGACAAGCTGGAGCGGGCCCACGCCGTTACCTCGGTATTTGAGTCCGGACAGGTGTTCTTGCCCGAAGAGGCCCAATGGCGGGAGGAGTTGGAGTACGAGCTGGAGGTGTTCCCCCTGGGGGAGCACGATGACATCGTGGACAGCGTGGTCCAATACCTTAGCTGGGCCGGGGGTAGGACGCCAGGGGCGCATATCGGCAGGATAAGATACATATAGTACCCACGGTACCGAAATACTTGGCATCTTGCCCAGGCAACGCCAGGGCGAGAAATCCATTTCCCCCCAAGCTACTATCTAAGCACGGTAATTTCGCTGACTGATGGGGATAAGGTAGATGCCGAAATCACGCCGGTCCATGATGACGACTTGGGGGCAGGCTACTTTGCTGCTGCCATAATGAGGGGAACGAGATCCACCGGGTGTTCGGTGTACTGCTAGATCCATATAATAGAGGCAGGCTCCCAACTGGCCCCATCTATGAACCAGATGACCAGCCCGCCTGGCATGATGAAATCTGGCATCCGGCTTAAAGGGCGAGTTCTGGGTCCAAAGCAATATGTGGTCAAGGTGCCGCTTTTTTTGCTTTACGGCTCAATCACCTCTTTT
>JACZRM010000277.1 GCA_022576105.1 Chloroflexota bacterium
GAAAACTACGCTGGAACTGAATCAGTAACGTCACTTCCTCATCTATACTGACCCCTGACGTGGAATCCCGCAGGTTCTGAAATTCATTTTGCAACCGGTTGTTGGCGACCGCTTCATCGGAGAACCGGGAGGTGGCGGCGCCCAAAGTCCCGATAATCCGCGCCAGGAATTCATCGACGGTGGAACTACCCTGCTGAAAGACCATCGGGCCCAGTTAAAGTGCCTGCCCGATACTGAAGCTGCCTTCTACGCCGACCGGGATTCTCTGGACGTGGCCCAATATTTACAACAAAGTCTTCGGGGCGAGTATTTGCTGTTGTTGGGCGATTATCCCGGGTCTCAGACCCGGCAGGACGAAGGCGTGCGTCGTTTCCTGGAATTGGTTGACAAATCAAGGGTAAAACTTATGGGCGTGGGCAGCCATTTTCTACCGATGGAGCACCCGCAGATTGTTCTCAAGGAAATTCGGGAGTTCTTTGCCGAGTAAGCCCATGACTATGGAGCAAAAATGCCTGAAAACAAAGGCCCGCTGGTCGGCCTGAAAATACTTGACCTTTCGCTGCTCATTGCCGGTGGCACCGCCAGCAGCCTGCTGGCCGACTTTGGCGCAGAGGTTATCAAGGTGGAGCGGCCCGGCAGCGGAGACCCACTGCGCAACTGGGGGCCCTTCCACAACGGCGCGTCGCTGTGGTGGAAAGTCCACGCCCGCAACAAGAAGTCCATCACCTTGAACCTTGCCCATCCGGAAGGGCAGAGCCTCTTGAAACAGTTGGCCAAACAGGCCGACCTGCTGATTGAGGGATTCAGGCCGGGCACCATGGAACGCTGGGGATTGGGGCCGGATGATTTACAGCAGGTAAACCCAGCGCTGGTGATGGTGCGTTACTCGGGATTCGGCCAGACCGGCCCCTACAAAGACCGCCCTGGATTCGGCACCATCGCCGAGTGCATGAGCGGCTACATCGGCATGACCGGCTTCCCCGATTCGCCGCCGGTGCTGCCCCCGGTCCCGCTGGCCGACGAGATTGCCGGGGTATTTGGCGCAATGGCCAGCATGATGGCCCTGTACCATCGGGATGTGCCCAACGCCAAAACAACCCCGGAAAACCGGGAAACCCCTGCCAAGGGCCAGGTCATCGACGTAAGCCTCTTTGAACCGCTGTTCCGGCTGTGCATCCCCCATGTCACCATGTACGACCTGCTGGGCATCGTCCGCGAGCGGGTGGGCAACGACTTTCCCGACGCCGCTCCCCGCAGTCTGTACCGCACCGCCGACGACCAGTGGTTGGGACTGTCGGCCACCTCGCAAAGCACCTGGGAAACCCTGGCCAAGGCGATGGGCCTGGGCAGCCTGATCGACGACCCCCGCTTTCGAGACAACACCGCCCGCCTGGAAAATAAAGACGTCCTGAATGAAATCTTGCAAGGCTGGCTGGGAGCCCGCCCACTGGAACAGGTGATGGCCGAGCTGGTGCCCTCCGGCGGAATAGTGGGGCCGGTCTACAACGCCCAGCAAATTGTCGAAGACCCCCATTATCAGGAACGCGGCGATATTATTGAAGTGGATGACCCGGAGTTGGGCCCCACTCGAATGCTGGGCATAGTGCCCAAGTTCAGCCAGACCCCCGGGTCGGTGGAGCATACCGGGCCGAGCATCGGCGAGCACAACGCCCAGGTGTACGGGGGCTGGTTGGGATACGATGAAAACGAGTTGCGAGACCTCTCCGATAGCGGGATTATATAAATGAGCGATACGTCTAGTCCCAAACTGTTGGTTGCCACCGGCAACCAGGGAAAAATGCGCGAATACCGGCACCTGCTGAAAGACCTGCCGCTAGAACTGGTCTCTCTGGATGACCTGGGCATCACCGAGGAGGTGGAGGAGACTGGGGAAACCTTCATCGAGAACGCCTGGCTCAAGGCCAGCGGCTACGCCCGGCTCAGCGGGATGTTGACCCTGTCCGACGACTCCGGTCTGGAGGTGAACGCCTTGGGCGGGGAGCCGGGCATCAATTCGGCCCGCTACGGCGGCGACGCCTGCACCAGCGACGACGACCGCGTGCGGCTGTTGCTGCGTAACCTGGACGGAGTGCCCTGGCAGCAGCGCATCGCCCGATTCAAGTGCGTGATCGCTATTTGCAGTCCGCAGGGTCAACAAGGGTCGGTGGTGGGTTCGGTGGCCGGAATGATACAATATGAACCAGAAGGGAACGAAGGATTTGGGTACGACCCGGTCTTCTACCTTCCGTCATACCACCGGACAATGTCTCAGCTTCCTCTGTCGGTAAAAAACACCGTCAGCCACCGCGCCGACGCCGCCAGAAAAGCGGTGGCCATACTAAGGAAGCTAGGCGAGTCGTGAAATTAACTACCGGACCAACTTAATGCCGGATCAAGCTAAATGCTCAAAGATAAACTAGGACGACCCATACGCGACCTGCGCATATCGGTAACCGATCGGTGCAACTTCCGCTGTACCTATTGCATGCCCGCGGAAATTTTCGGGGAAGGCTACCAGTTTCTGCCCAAATCGGAGATTCTTACCTTTGAAGAAATTGCGCGTCTGGCCCGCATATTCATCGAATTAGGCGTCAACAAGCTGCGTATCACCGGCGGGGAACCTCTTCTACGCACTGAATTGTTTAAACTGATCGAGATGCTGTCGAGCATAGACGGGGCCAAAGACTTAACCCTCACCACCAACGCCTACTTGCTGGCTCAGCAGGCCCAGCAATTGAAGGACGCCGGTCTCAAGAGACTGACAGTTAGCCTGGACACGCTGGACGACGAAATCTTCAAACAGATGAACGGTCGCGGGTTCGGCACTGAGAAAATCCGGGAGCGAATCGACCAGGCCGCCCGGGTGGGATTGGGGCCGATCAAG